>JAADEJ010000081.1 GCA_013153475.1 Campylobacterota bacterium | reverse complement strand
CGGCGCGTTTTTCCGCCTCCTGTTTGGCCCGCAGGACCTCATATTTGACCCGTTCCGCCTCCTGTTTGGCGATTTGAACCCGTTCGATCTGGTCTTTGATCTTCTGGGGTAGGATGATGGAGCGCAGTTGTACGGCGACGAGTTCCACCGGGGCGTGCTCAAGTTTGTCGATTTCGTGGGCAATGTCGTTTTGGATCTTGACGGCGATTTCGTTGCGTTTGATGGGGAGCTCTTCGGCCTTGTATTGGCCGATAACGTTGCGCACCACATCGCGCACGACGGGGTTGATGATCTTCTCTTCCCAGTTCAGGCCCCATTCGGCGATGGTTTGGGGCGCGCGGTCGGGGTTGAGGCGATACTGAACGGTCAACTCGATATTGACAGGCAGTCCCCGGGCGTCCAGTACTTCGATGGCGGGTTTGATCAGTACGCCGCCCCGGCGGTCGAAGTCTCCTTCGGTGGCGGTGGTTTTATAGTTGACGATTCTCACGCGGGTGTCCACCACGATCACCGACTGAACCGCGGGGATAAAGAGGTGGAAACCGGGACGAAGCGGGGTGGGGTCGAATTTACCGGCAGTTTTGAGAATACCCACTTCGCCTGAATTGATAACCACGAAGGGCTTGAAAAAGACCAGCAAAGCCGCGATGACCAGCAGAATGTACATGGCGGTGGCCTTTTTGCCGAAATCCTGCACGAACTGGGGCGGACGGGGCGGCTCGCCCCCGCCGTCCGGATCGCTTTGGCGCTGTTTGTTGAAGTAGTCGTTCATATCGGCGGGCATGGTGCTCCTTTTTTCAGTGAATAGTTAAAAGTGAAAAATAAAAAGTTTTTGGATGAACGCTTCGCGTTCACCCATGGAAATTTTAAATATACGTCAAATAGTGCTCAAAGTCGGGGTTCCTTCCGTAGACCACGTCGAAATAGGCCTTTTGCAGATGCTCCGTCACGGGGCCCCGTTTGCCGTCGCCGATGACGCGGGCGTCCACTTCGCGCACCGGCGTCACTTCCGCCGCCGTACCGGTGAAAAAGGCTTCATCGGCCACATAGACCTCATCCCGGGTGATACGGCGGAACTCGACGGTGTATCCCAGCTTTTCTGCCAACTCGATCACGGTAGCCTGGGTGATCGACTCCAAAGAGTTGTCGTGGGGCGGGGTGATGATTTTTCCGTCGCGCACAATAAAGAAGCACTCGCCGCTTCCTTCGGCGATGAATCCCTCGTCATCCAGCAGTAGCGCCTCTTCGTAACCCGCTTCCAGGGCTTCGAATTTGGCCATCTGGGAGTTGAGGTAGTTGGCCACTGCCTTGGCTTTGCCCATGGTGGATTTGACGGAGTTGCGCGCAAAAGAGCTGATCTTGACCCGGATGCCCTTCTCCAGCCCTTCGTCACCCAGGTAACTGCCCCACTCCCAGGCGGCGATGGCCACTTCCACCGGGCAGTTGCGATGATAAAGCCCCATGACGCCGTAGCCGAGATAAATGAGGGGGCGGATGTAGACATTACCCTCAAAGCGGTTGGCGCGTAGCAGTCCGATCTGAGCGTCTTCAAGTTCCTCGACGGTGTAGGGCGAGTCGATCATCGTGATCTTGGCGGAGTTGAGCAGTCGCCTGGTGTGGTCGCGCAGACGGAAAATCGCCAGTCCCTTGTCGGTTTTGTAGGCGCGGGTTCCCTCGAATACCCCGTTGCCGTAGTGGAGGGTGTGGGTGAGGACATGAACCTTCGCCTCGTCCCAGGGAACCAGCTTGCCGTTCATCCAGATGGTATCAGCCTGTTTCATTTTCGCTCCGAAAAAGTGTGATTTGCGTAGAAAAGTGGTAGATTTTATCTTATAATTGATTAAAAGCACTTTTGCCAAAGGAAGAAGATGATTGACGCGATGATGTGGATGGGATCCGAACCGATTGCTAAGCCTGAGCGGGGTGAGCGGCGCTCGCCGTACAACGGCGAGGTGGTGAGCCGCTATCCCCTATGCGGTGCCGACGACGCCGAGGCGGCGCTCAAGGTGGCGCAAAGGGCGTTTGAAGCGACCAAAAAAGCGCCGCTATCGCAAAGAATCGCGTGGCTAAGGGACGTGGCGGCCGCCATTCGGGCCGAGAGGGAGCGTTTTGCCAGGGCGATCACCGACGAGGTGGGCAAGCCCATTCAATTTAGCCGGGTGGAGGTGGATCGGTGCGTGGAGACGATCGAGCTCACCGCCGACGCGCTGACTCATCTGCGGGGTGAGACGATTCCCACCGACGCCACGCCCAGCGGCAGGGCTTCTACCGCCTTTTGGCGGCGGGTACCGGCGGGGGTGGCGGTGGCCATTACCCCTTTTAACTTTCCGCTTAACCTGGCTGCGCACAAACTGGCGCCGGCCCTGGGAGCCGGGTGCGCGGTGGTGCTCAAACCCACTCCCGAAGCGCCCGGCGTGGGGCACCTGCTGGCCAAAACCTTCATTGAGAGTCCCCATGCCGTCAAAGACGCCCTAAGCGTCGTCTACGGTGACGCGGAAGTGGGCGGCGCGCTGGTTAAAAGCCCGATCCCCAGAGTCATCAGCTTTACCGGCAGTGTGCCGGTGGGCAATATTATCACCAAAACCGCCGGCATCAAAAAGGTAAGCCTGGAGCTTGGCGGCAACGCCGCGACGTATGTGGAAAAGAGCGCCGATATCGCCCACGCCGCCGCCCGCTGCGCCTTCGGGGCCTTTGTCAACAGCGGGCAGGTTTGTATCAGCCTTCAGCGTATCTATGTGGATGCCGAGGTTTACGACGCCTTTGCCGAGGCGATGGCCGAAGAGACCAAAAAGCTTAAAGTGGGCAGTCCCTACGACGACGAGACCTTTATGGGGCCGCTGATTAACGACGAAGCCAACGAGCGGGCGATGAACTGGGTGCGAAGCGCCATCAACGAGGGGGCGCGTTGTATCGCAGGCGGCGAGATCAAAGAGGGGCTTTTCATGCCTACCGTCATGGCGGACGTGACCGACGAGATGGCCATTATCTGCGAGGAGGTCTTCGCGCCGATCGTGAGCCTGGTGAAGGTGGAGAGTTTTGACGAAGCGGTACGCAAAATGAACGACTCGCCCTACGGATTGCAATTTAGTATTTTTACCAATGACCTGAAGATGACCCAAAAGGCGCTGGAGCGTTTCGAGTGCGGGGGGATTGTCGTCAACGACGTGCCCACCGTGCGCTTTGACATTCAGCCCTACGGCGGCGTGAAGCTCAGCGGCGTGGGGCGTGAGGGGCCGCAGTTTGCCCTGGAGGAGTTTACCGAGATCCAGTCGGTGGTGATCTTCTGATATAATGACAGAAAACTGTACAAGGAACTGTCCATGCAAGTGGTCAACTACACCAAAGCCCGCAACAACCTGCGCAAACTGATCGACGCGGCGGTCGATCATGATGAGGAGATCATCATCACCACCCGTGATGAAAAGACGGTGGTGATGATCTCGCTCGATCAGTACAACCTCACCCACGCCCAGATTCGGCGTGATGTCAAAGAGGCGTTTGAAGACATTGCAAAGGGGCGGTTGCTCTCTGTCGACGAAGCCTTTGAGGATGTCATGCGTGCCATCGCAAAAAAAGCCTAACGCGGTCTATCTGACATCCAAAGCCAAAAAGAGGCTTTTGGAACACGGCCTCTATCTGCTTGAAAAAACGGGTGATGTGCAAAAGGCCAATGCGTTTTTGGCCCGGATGCAAAGCTATCTGAAGGAGACACTTCTTGCTTATCCCCACATCGGTCGGCCCGCTTCCGAGTTTGGCAAAGGGGTGAGAAAGTTTGTTTACCAGCGTTTTACCGTACTCTATGTTATTGAAAGTGACGCTGTTGTTATTTTGACCATTTACCGGGAGAACCTACCATGAAAAAAGCGGCGTTAAGCGCCTGTCTGGCCGGACGAAACTGCCGTTACAACGGCGAGATCAAGGGGCGTTCCGAGGTGGTGGCGAAGCTTGAGAAAGAGGGGTATGAGATCGTGCTTTTTTGCCCCGAAGACGCCTGCTTCGGCACGCCCAGAGAGGCGATGGATCTAACCGTAACCGATGAAGGTGTCAAGGCACTGACCAAATTTACCGGTGAGGATCGCACCCCCTGCCTGGTCGAGTATGCCGAAAACTTTTTCAACGACCATCCCGACATCACCCTGTTTGTCGGCAAGGCCCGAAGCCCCAGTTGCGGGGTCTGCACCGCCAGGTTGTATGACGAGGAGGGCCGGCTTTTAAGTGAAAATGAGGCGGGCGTCATGGCCGCCGAAGCCAAAGCGAGAGGTGTTGAAACGCTTGATGACGAGGCGTTTTTGCCTTTACAGGAGTGACGTGGTTTTCTCTTTGATCGCTTTTTTGTCCTGGTAGAGTCGCTTGTCCGCTCTGTCCAGGATTTCGGTGAAGTCGTCTCCCTCTTCGGCTTCGGCGACGCCGTAGGAGAAGCTGATATAAAACGTTCGGCCGCTGAATTTGAGTTTTTTCTCCAGTAACTCTTTGCGGCTGAGCTGCATCTTTTTGGCCGCTTTGATCTCATTGATCTTTTCGCCGTCGAAAAGCAGAATGAATTCGTCACCGCCGTAACGGATGACGGCCGCTCCCGTTTCCATCAGATGACGGGTCATGAACTGGAGTACTTTGTCTCCGGCAACGTGGCCGAGAGAGTCGTTGATATGTTTGAAATTGTTCAGGTCCACGATGGCGATGGTACACTTTTTGGTAAAGCGTCCCGACTCGTCAAGATAGTGGGCGTCGAGCCATTTGCGGTTGTAGGCTTTGGTCAGGGCGTCTTTGTAGAGACTCTCTTTGAGGCGTTTGATCTCTTCACGCAACTGCTGGATCTCCCTGATCGTCTCCTGGAGTTTGGCCGCATCGTTTTCGTGCATGGCGTCCAGCGCTTTCTGGGACGAGGCGTCGAGGGAGTCGATCTGACGGGCACTCTGCTTGTTGAGGGTCAACAGCTGTTCAATCTGCTCCTGCAGGGCGCTGAAAGCGGTTTCGTCCGCGTCTTCCAGATCGACCCCCTTGTGTTGGGCGAGGGTGGAGTAGATTTCGGAAAAGAGAGGGGGCGTGACGATTTCAAGCGGTTCGATGGCCCGTTTGCACTCCCGGGTTATCTCTTTCAGAACGTCGGCGGTATTCGTTTGGTCCTTTTCGGTAGCGATGGTCACACCCCTTCTGAAGTTTAGCGGTCCGACGGGTCGGTACAAGAGGCGAACCGCTTCATCCACTCCCGATGCTCTTCTACCATATCGGTCTGTTTTCTTGTCAACTCGTTTTTGATGTTTTCGAGTTGCTCCACGGTAAAATAGTGAAGATAATCGGGATGGATGGCGATCGCGTTGCCGTCGAAACTCAGTAATTGTTCAATTTCTTGAAGCAGCGTCTCCTTGTCCATTGATGGTATACTATCGCAATAAAAATTAACTGTTAAGAAAACGTTACCTGTAACCGCCGTTTTACGAAAAAATGGTGGTAAAAAGGGTGTTTCCGGAACAGGGTGACGGTATGAAAATGAAAAACGAGGAAGGAGAAAGTCATGATCGAAGAGGGTCGGAAAGCGCCGGAGTTTTGTCTGCCGAACCAGGATAACGTGGAAATCTGCCTAAGAGATCTCAAAGGCAAATGGGTCATACTCTATTTCTATCCCAAAGATATGACGCCGGGCTGTACCACCGAAGCGTGCGATTTTACCGAGGCGTTGCCCCGATTCGAGGCGCTCGATGCGGTCGTATTGGGGGTCAGTCCCGATTCGCCCGAGAAACATCGCCGTTTTATCGAGAAAAAAGATCTCAAGATTACGCTGTTGAGCGACGAAAAAAAAGAGGTTCTGAAAGCCTACGGCGCCTGGGGACCGAAAAAGATGTACGGACGGGAGTTTGAAGGGGTGATTCGCTCCACGTTTTTGATCGATCCCGAAGGAAAAGTGGCGGCGGTGTGGCCCAAAGTCCGGGTCAAAGGGCATGTAGAAGCGGTCAGGGAGAGACTGGAAGCGTTACGAAACGAAGGGTAGGGTTTGAGACGTTCGCTTTTTATCGTCTGGGGTGACGATGACAATCTGGGGATTCCTCTTATAGACGAACAGCATCGCGGGATCGTGGCGATGATCAATACCCTCTACTATTTCATGAAACGGGGAGAGGGGGAGCGGGAACTCCTGCGGATGCTTGAGATGCTAGAGGGTTTTTTCCGTATCCACTTCATCGTGGAGGAGGAGATGATGGCCCGCGCGGGTTACCGGGAGAGGGAAGCCCACGCCGCGGCCCATGCCGATTTTTTACGAAAACTTGCCGATGCCCGGTCGGCGCTGGATCGGGTCAACGATCCTCTGGAACTGCTGCGCGATCTGAAAACGTGGTGGGTGGAACACATTCGTATAGAAGATCGGAAATTTGCGTCGCTTGTCAGATCGTTGGCGGAGGAAGATTGAAGCAAAGCTGAAATTCAGCTCGTTTTTAGTATTATTGCACTCCCTTTTTCCGTTTACGGAAGGGGAGAGATCACATGCGTCAATCCTTGACAGGTTGCGCCGAAGAGGCGTTGATGGGCGCAGAGGATCAAAAACCTGGCCGTTATGGCACAGAGAAATTTTAACCAAGGAGAACCCATGGTCACCATGAAAGACCTGCTTGAGTGCGGTATGCACTTTGGACACCAGACACGTCGTTGGAACCCCAAGATGAAAAAATTCATCTTCGGTGTACGAAAAAACATTCATATTATCGACCTGCAAAAGACCCTTCGCTACTTCCGCTATACCTACAACGTGGTACGTGACGCGGCGGCCGAGGGCAAAACCGTGATGTTTGTGGGTACCAAAAAACAGGCCCGCAACGCCATCGTCGAGCACGCCCAGCGCTGCGGTATGCCCTACGTGCAGACCCGCTGGCTCGGCGGTATGCTCACCAACTACCAGACCATCCGCAAATCGATCCGCAAACTCGAAGTGATCGAGGAGATGCAAGAGAGCGGCAAGATCGAGCTGCTCACCAAAAAAGAGGCGCTGATGCTTCAGCGCAAAAAAGAGAAACTGGAGCAGTACCTGGGCGGTATCCGCCATATGAAAAAACTGCCCGACTACCTCTTTGTCATCGACGCGGTCAAAGAGCGCATCGCCATCAAAGAGGCGCGCCGCCTGGGTATTCCCGTTATCGCGCCGCTGGATACCAACTGTGACCCCGATCTGATCGACTATCCGATCCCGGGCAACGACGACGCGATCCGCTCCATTCAGCTCTTCTGCCGCGAAATTGCCGATGCGGTTGTGGAAGGTCGTGAAATGGCGGCCCAGGATGCCGAAAACGAAGAGGAAGTGACCGAGGAAGAGATGGCGGCCGTAACCGAGGAAGCGGTAGCCGAAGGTGAAGCGGAAGCTTCCGAAAACAGTGACGAAAACAAGGGAGAGTAACCATGGCAGTTACGGCAGCGATGGTGAAAGAACTGCGCCAGAAGACCGGCGCGGGCATGATGGATTGTAAAAAGGCGCTGACCGAAACCGGCGGCGATATGGAAAAGGCGATGGAGTGGCTGCGGGACAAAGGTCTTGGCAGCGCGGCCAAAAAGGCGGGTAAAACCGCCGCTGAAGGGGCCATTGGCCTGAAAGTGGGTGATGACAAAGCCGTTATCGTCGAAGTCAACTCCCAAACCGATTTCGTGGCCAAGAACGACAAGTTCCAGGCGATGCTCAAAGAGGTGGTCGAGCACGCTTACGAGAACGAACTGGCCGATGCCGACGCCATTAACGCCTCCACCATCAACGGCCAGCCTTTCAGCGAGTATCTGGCGCTTCAGATCGCCACCATCGGCGAAAACCTGGTGGTCCGCCGCGCCGATCTGATTAAAAAAGAGGGCAACATGGCCATCAACGGCTACCTGCACGCCAACAGCAAAAACGGTGTCATCATCGCCGCCGAGTGTGACGATGAGGCGACCTGCGAAAAGATCAAGCCGGTTCTCAAAGAGATCGCCATGCACGCCGCGGCGATGGCGCCCAAGGTTCTGACCTACAAAGATTTCGACCCCGAATTCGTTGAAGCCGAAACCAAAGGGCGCATCGAGGCGATCAAAAAAGAGAACGAAGAGCGTCAGCGCCTGGGCAAGCCGCTTAAAAACGTGCCCCAGTACGTTTCACGCCTGCAACTGACCGACGAGGTGCTTAAAGCCGCCGAAGAGCAGATCAAAGAGGAGCTCAAGGCCGAAGGTAAGCCCGAGAAGATCTGGGATCGCATTCTGCCCGGTAAATTGCAGCGTTTTATCGACGACAACACCACCCTCGATCAGGAGCAGTGTCTGCTCGATCAGAAATTTGTCATGGACGACAGCAAGACCGTCGGCGAATATTTTGACGCCAAAGCCGGCGGCAAAGCCCGCATCGTCAAATTTACCCGCCTCGAAGTGGGTGAAGGTATTGAAGTGGAAGAGGAAGATTTCGCCGCCGAGGTCGCGGCGCAAATGGGTCAGTAACCTCTCCCATGCCTCTGACCTCCGCCCCCGACGGGGGCGCTCCCCTCATAGAAGCCGAATCGCTTTCCCACGCTTTTGACTATCCCCTTTTTAAACATCTCGATCTTCAGATTTTCGCCGGTGAGAAGGTTGCCGTTGTCGGTGTCAGCGGTAGCGGAAAAAGCACCCTTTTGCACAACCTTGCCACGTTGCTCAGGCCCGAAAGCGGCACGGTGCGTCTCTTTGGCCGGGACATTTACGCTTTAAGCGAAAACGAGCGCCTGCGGATTCGACGCAAAGAGGTGGGGGTGGTCTTTCAGTTTCACTACCTTTTCAAAGGGATGAGCGCCAAAGAGAACCTGGAGATCGCCACGTTGCTCGGCGAAACCTCTTTGGAACCCACGCTTCTTGAGCGGCTGGGGATCGCGGAGGTGATAGACCAGCGTGTCACCAGTCTTTCGGGCGGGCAGCAACAGCGGGTCTCCATCGCCAGGGTGTTGGCCAAGCGTCCGCGGCTCATTTTCGCCGACGAGCCGACCGGCAACCTGGATGACGCCACCGCCGAGACGGTGATGGACGTGATGTTCGAGTATGTGAACGACCGTTCCGGTTCCCTTTTTCTGGTAACCCACGACGAGACGCTGGCCAGACGGTGCGACAGGGTCTATCGACTCCATAACCGTTGTCTGGAGCGGGTGGAGTGAGCTGGTATCAGCTTCTTGACCCCAACCACATCTACACCTTCCTCCTTCTGTTTGTCCGCCTTTCGACCCTTTTTGTCTTTATGCCCTTTTATAACCATGCCGCCGTCTCCAGGAACGTCAAAGCGGCGTTTGCTTTCTATTTGACTCTTTTGCTTTATCCCATGGTGCCCGTATCGCCCGAGCCCTACAGCGCCGCTTCGTTTTTCGCGGCACTCTTTTTCGAAATTGCACTGGGATTGACGGCGGGACTGGCGTTGAATATCGTCTTTGCCATGCTCTCTTACGCGGGGGAGCAGATCGCTTTTGTCATGGGGTTCTCCCTGGCCAGCACCATGGATCCGCAAAGCGGTGTGCAGTCGCCCCTGGTCAGCCAATTCTTAACCATGACGGCCATGCTGGTACTGCTGGCCTTTAACGGGCATCACGAGATGCTTTTATGGATGGTCAAGGCCGTGCAGGCGGTACCGCCGGGGCGTTATCCTCTGGATCAGGGGGTGTCGTCCTACCTGATGGGGGCGATGGGCCATCTTTTTGTCATGGGCTTTTCTATCGCCTTTCCCATCGTGGCGCTATCTCTGCTGGCTGACGTGATCTTCGGGATGTTAATGAAAACCATGCCCCAGTTTAACCTTCTGGTGGTGGGTTTTCCAATCAAAATCGCCCTCTCTCTGGCGGTCTGGTCGGTGACGCTGGTGGCGATGATGCTGCTTTTCAAACGGGAGTTTCAAAGCGCGATGACCGTTCTGTTTGGATGGCTTGGCGGGACGCCTTAGAAGGGTGAAAGCAAAAATAAATAAATCCCGTTATACAATAGAGACAAAAAGCACGCATCCCGACGGTTCGTCGGGCACCCCAACGTGATGAAGGTCGTGTCATGAAAATCTTGCTGATCAACCAGAATCCTATTGTCTCCCGATTGGTGAGCCTAAGCGCTCAAAAGGCCGATTTTGAGGTAAGCGAAGTATTGTCCGCCGAGCAGGTCGGCTCCCTTGCCTCCTATGACGTGGTGATGATAGACGACGCCCAGCTTCCCGATGACCTGCAGACGTTGAGATCCCAGGCGCCTGACGCCCGTTTCTGTCTGGTTTACGGAGATGACGATCATAAAGCGGAAGGGTTCGACCGCTATATCAAAAAACCCTTCCTCCCGACCGAAATGGTCGACCTGCTGACCGACATTCATGAAGAGTTGACCATGCCGGGTATGGAAGAGGAGAAAGAGGAGAGTCAGCCGGCCGAAGAGGAGGGCGCCGAGCTGGAAGATCTGGACAAACTGCTGGCCGAAGAGGAGGAGCCGGCGTCGGAAGAGATGGATTTTGACGCATTGTTGGAGGGATTGGAAGAGGAGAGTGCCGACGCCTCCAAGGAGGAGACGGACGACAGTTCGGACGATGAGGCGCTGGATGATGAGGCGTTGGAAAATCTTCTGGAAGAGCTTGAAGAGGATGGGGAAGAAGAAGGAGAGGAGACACCCGAAAAGGCCGACGAAAGTTCTGACGAGGCCACTTTGGATGAGATGTTGGAGGCGTTGGAAGAGGAGCAGGCGGAGAGTCGGGAAGAGAGCTCGGAAACGGATGAAGAAGCCTCTGCTTCACCGGAATCGGAAGAGGAGGCGTTGGACGATCTTTTGGACGATCTGCCGGATGAATTGGATGAGGAGACGGAACAGGAAGCGTCGGATGACGAGACAGATGCCGAAGAGGGCGGTGTGCTGGATGAAGAGCTGGTGAGCGAAGTGAAAGAGCTGCTTGACGACGCCGATGAGGAGGAGGGTGAGACGAGTTTGCCGGAAGATCTCGGGGAGATATCCGAAATAGCGGAGGCGTTGGACGAGTCGGAAAATTCTGATACATCCGGGGAAGCGCCGGATACGGATGAAGGACCGGATACGCAAGAGAGCGTTGAAGAGGCGCAAGCGCAAGAGGACGAGGCGGAGGATCTTTTGGAAGAGCTTGGGCTTGAGGAGGAGATACCCGATAGTGAGGCGGCGCAATCGGAAGAGTCGGAGTCCGCTTCGGAAGAGGAAGATGAGCTGGACGATCTGGCCGACTTGACGTTGCCTGACGCGCTGGATGACGAAGAGGTGGCCGAACCGCGGGATGAAGAGGCGGCCATGGAGGATATTCTGGCGGAGATGGATGATCTTTTGGATGAGACCGATAACACTGGGGAAGCGGAGCCGGTCGAGGAAGAAGAGAAAGATGAGACGTCTGAGCCCGATTTCGAGGCGTTGGCCGAAGCGCTGGAGACAGCCGCCGAAACGGAGGAGGAGAGTATGGTGACAGATGGGACGGAAACGGATGACGAGTTGGCCGAATTGAGTGAGGCAGAGATCGGCGCGGCGCTGGGCGAGACGTTGGATGAGACGGAAGTTGAGGCGCAAGATCTCACCTCCGCCGAACCTGTCACTGCTGCCGTGAGCCAATCGACGGATGAAGCGGTAGAGGCCGTGAATGAGGGAGAGGATACACTCCCCGGTGAGCAGGCGCTGCTTTCGTCCATGTTGGCCATGGACCCCAAAGCCCTGCGCAAACTGCTGGCCGGCGCGCAGGTGACTATCAATATCACTTTCCCGAAAGAGGCGTGATGAGCGGGTTTGGTTCCATTCTCATACTTTCAGGCCCCAGCGGCGCGGGCAAGAGCTCATTGATCAAAGCGGCGGCCGGCGAGATCGGCGATTTTTACTTCTCTATCTCCACCACCACCCGTGCCCCTCGGGAAGGGGAAAAGGACGGGGTAGACTACTTTTTTGTGGACAAAGAGAGTTTCGAGGCGGACATCAGGGCCGGGGAGTTTTTAGAGTACGCCCAGGTGCACGGCAACTACTACGGCACCTCCCTCAAACCGGTGCGCGAGGCGCTGGAGGCGGGCAAACTGGTGATCTTTGACATCGACGTGCAGGGGCACGCCATCGCCAGGGAGCGCATGGGTGATCTGATCACCTCCGCCTTTGTCACGACCCCCTCTTTGGCGGAGCTGGAGCGGCGGTTGCGCAAACGGTGCACCGATGATGAGGAGACGATTCGGCGTCGGATCGAAAACGCGCTGGTGGAGGTGGAGTATATCAGCGCGTACGATTTTCTGATCGTCAACGACGACTTTGAAAAGGCGGTGGACGATTTTATCGCCGTCGCCAAGGCCGCGCGCCTCAAAAAGGGGCGCAAACAGGCCCTCGCGTTTGTCAACGCCTGGCGTAATACCGCCGGATAAGCCCCGCAACAGCGAACGGGGGCTATAATATTTCGAAATTTTCATAAGAACACGAGGAGAATCATATGGGTATGCCCTCTATGCCGGAACTGTTGGTCATTCTTGCGATTGTCGTTTTGCTTTTTGGCGCCAAGAAGATTCCCGAGCTTGCCAAGGGAATGGGTAGCGGAATCCGCAACTTCAAAAAGGCGATGAGAGAAGACGAGGAAGAGGAACTTGCCGCGGCCCAGAAAGCCAAAGAGCAGGTTGAGCAAAAGAGCGAAGCGGCCCAAAGCGCCGCGGCCGAAGAGAAAAAAGAGGCCTGATTGTTAAAAGCGGGGTAGCGCCCCGCGCCCATTACACCCGCTTTACCCCCGCGGGCGTTTTTCCCCACCACCTTTGTAGGAGTACCTGTTGAAACGCCGAGTATTAGAGACTTTGCAAAAGCATATCGATCACCCTGTTGTGCTGGAAAAACCCAGAGAGAAAAAGTTTGGCCACTATGCCACGCCCATTGCCTTTTCGTTGGCCAAAGTGTTACGCAAAAACCCCATGATGATCGCCGAAGAGCTGGCCGAAAAACTGGAAAACGAAGCGATTTTTGAGCGGGTTGAGGCGGTTAAAGGGTATGTCAACCTCAAGCTCAGCGCCCCCTTTTTGGATGAGTTTGCCACCTGGGCGCTGAAAAACGAGGAGGATTTCGGCAAAGGGGAAGAGGGTGAGAGCGTGTTGCTGGAGTTTGTCAGCGCCAACCCTACCGGCCCCTTGCATATCGGTCACGCCAGGGGCGCCGTATGGGGCGATGTGTTGGCCCGCGTGGGGGCGCACGTGGGCAAGAAAATCGCGCGTGAATACTACATCAACGACGCGGGCAACCAGATCTACCTGCTGGGGCTTTCGGTCTATCTGGCCGGCAGGGAGCATTTGGGGCTGGCGGTGACGTGGCCCGAGGAGTATTACCGGGGCGAGTATATTGTCGATCTGGCCAAAAAGGCGGTCGATACGCTGGGTGCGGCGATGTTTGAGGATGAGGAGAAGATTCCCGAGCTGGCCGACTGGGCCAAAGAGGAGATGATGGCCCTTATTAACGACAACCTGGCCGAAGCGGGGATCTTCTTTGACCATTATGTCAGTGAAAAGTCGCTCTACGCGCGCTGGGACGAGGTGTTTGGCAAGCTGAAAGAGCGCAACGCCGTTTACGAGCAGGATGGCAAATGGTGGATCCGCTCTACCGAGCACGGTGACGAGAAGGACAGGGTGGTGGTGCGCGAGGACGGCCGGCCCACCTACCTGGCCGGCGATATTATCTACCACTATCTCAAATTCGAGCGGGGGTATGACCGCTACATCAACATCTGGGGGGCCGACCACCACGGCTATATTGCCCGGGTCAAGGCGGCTATCGCCTTTTTCGGTCACGATCCCCAGCGGCTGGAGATCATTCTTTCGCAAATGGTCTCTTTGCTTAAAAACGGCGAGCCCTACAAAATGAGCAAGCGGGCGGGGAATTTTATTCTCATGTCCGACATTGTCGAAGAGATCGGGGCGGATGCTTTGCGCTTTGTCTTTTTGACCAAAAAGAGCGACACCCACCTGGAATTTGACGTGGAGGATCTGAAAAAAGAGGACAACTCCAACCCCATCTACTACATCAACTATGCCCATGCCCGGGTCTTTTCGCTCTTTGAGAAGGCGGGGGTCGATCAGCCGGCGGTCTTTGACGAGTCGCTGGAGGGGCTGGACGAGACAGCTTATGACCTGCTCTTTAGCGCCCTGTTACTGCCTGAAGTGCTGGTAGACGCGTATGAGAGCCGCCAACTGCAAAAGATAACCGAGTACCTTCGCAACCTGGCGGGGATGTACCATAAATTCTATTACGATCACAAAATTGTCGGCACGCCCAATGAACGCAAACTGCTCAAGCTCTCGGCGGTGACGGCTCTCTCTTTGCGGGTGGGATTGCGCCTGCTGGGCATTGAGGCGGCCAAAAAGATGTAAAAAA
Source organism: Campylobacterota bacterium (assembly GCA_013153475.1). Taxonomy (GTDB): domain Bacteria; phylum Campylobacterota; class Campylobacteria; order Campylobacterales; family Hydrogenimonadaceae; genus Hydrogenimonas. The sequence goes on along the minus strand of JAADEJ010000081.1, from coordinate 4,543 downwards.
GGAACGCTTTTTGCTATAACTTTTTGCGAAAGAGCCCCGCTTCAGTTAGCTTGCAATCGTTCCGGTCAATGCGGGGCTCTTTTTTTAGCGGGCGTTACGCCTCTTTCTTTCCCAAAGACTCCAGAAACTCTTCCAGATTGTAGCGGGCCCTGTACTCAGGTACCATCAGGTGCACCATGATCTCTCCCAGGTCGATCACCGTCCACTGCTCCCCCTCTTCGACGGCGAAGAAATGTTCCCCTTCGGGTTTGAGCTTTTCCTTGAGGTAATCGAGCAGGGCCAGGGTGTGTTTGTCGCCGAGTGTGGTGGCGATAACGACATATTGGGCCAGGTACTCTTTGTCATGCAGGTCAAAGACCTGAATGTCTTCGGCCTTCTTCTCATCCAGAAGGCGGATAATGCGTTCAATACGTGAATCGATGGTGGTGGACAAACCGGCTCCTTCACTTTTTAGATAGTACTTTAGCACACTTTCGCGGATGACGGGGGGAATCGCCCGCGGATCCAGCCTGTTTCGCAGGCTTGTCGAGCTGACCGGCACCGAGACGTTGAGGCGTATAAAGCCTTTGGGAACGGCGATGCCGTCACGGTCGGCCACGACCCAGGTGACCAACTTATCCAGTACCTCAAACCCGTGCCACGATCTCAAACCGGCCAGGTTGTCCGCCCCGACAATGAGGTAGAGCGTCTCATACCGGGGTTTGAGCGCCCGGACGGTCTCAAGGGTATAGGAGGGGCCCGGGCGTGTGAGCTCCATGTCGCTGACCGTGATGCGTTTGTCAAAAGCCGTCATGGCTTTTAGCCACGCCAACCGCTTTTGGGGCGGGGCGGCGTGGGCGTTTTTAAAGGGGCTGAGCCTGGCCGGCATGACAATCAGCTCTTCGATGGGCAGTTGGGCCAGGGCCGTTTTCATGACGGCTTCGTGTCCGATATGGGGCGGGTCAAAACTGCCCCCGTAGAGGGCCGCGCTGTGTGCTTGTTTCATTTAAAGGGGATTATACAGTCGGTTTGATAAAATCCCGTTAATTTCCAAGGAGGCGATGTGGCACTGAAGATTGCAATCAACGGATTCGGACGAATCGGCCGGGCGGTGGCCCGTCTGACGGCCGGCCGGGACGATGTGAACCTGGTGGCGGTTAACGATCCGGCCGATCCCAAAACGCTGGCCTATCTTCTGCGGTACGACTCGGTGCACGGGCCGTTGGATGTGCCGGTGACGCTGGATGAACAGGGTCTGGTCGTGGGCGCTCAACGGGTGGCGCTTAGTCGTGAGAGGGATCCGCAAAATCTCTACTTCGCCGACGCGGGGGCGGATGTGGTGCTGGAGTGCAGCGGCCGCTTTCTGACAACCGATGCGGTCTCGCACCATATCAGGAAAGGGGCCAAACGGGTCATTCTCTCGGCGCCCGCCAAAGATGAGACCCCCACCTATGTCTTTGGTGTCAACGCCCACGCCTACAAAGGAGAGCCTGTCATCTCCAACGCCAGCTGTACCACCAACTGCCTGGGGCCCATTGCCCGGGTGTTGGATGAGGTGTACGGCATTGAGAGCGGGTTGATGACCACCATCCACGCCTATACCGGCGGCCAGAGCCTGATGGACGCGCCCGCCTCTTCGGATCTGCGCCGATGTCGTGCCGCCGGGGTGAATATGATTCCCACCACTACCCACGCCGCCGAGGCGATCTACAAGGTGCTTCCGGCTCTTAAAGGTAAACTTCACGGCCGCAGCGTGCGGGTGCCCACCCCCGATGTGTCGCTGATGGATCTGAACCTGGTGTTAAAACATGAGACCGACGCCGAGGCGCTGAACCTTCTTTTTTTGGAAAAGAGTGTCGGCGAGCTGGCGGGGATCGTGGGGGTGGATGAGACGCTGGGCGTCAGCCAAGACTTTTGCGGCGATCCGCGTAGCGCCGTAATCGCCGCCGATCTGACCCAGGTGATCGGCGGGCGGATGGTCAAGATCATGGCCTGGTACGACAACGAGTGGGGCTATGCCAACCGCCTGATCGAGATGGCCCTGCACATCGTGCGTTAAAGAAAGTTATGGCAAAATTTTTCAAACCTATTCCCAAAGGATTTCAATGAGACTCCTTTCCATCAAAGACCTGGATCTTGCCGGTAAGAAAGTTTTTATCCGATGCGATTTTAACGTGCCGCTGGACGAGTTTGGCAACATCACCGACGACCGCCGCATCCGCGCGGCTTTGCAGACCATTCGCTACTGCCTTGACCATGAGTGCGCCGTCATTCTGGCCAGCCACATGGGGCGCCCCAAAGGGAAGGTAGACCCCAAATTCTCTCTGGAACCGGTGGCCAAACGCCTGCATGCGCTGTTGCACCAGGATATCACACTGGCCAAAGACGTGGTGGGGCCTGACGCCACGCAAAAAGCCCAGTCGCTTCAAAGCGGGGAGATTTTGTTGTTGGAGAATGTCCGCTTCGAGCCGGGTGAGACCAAGAACGACCCGGAGCTGGCCAAAAAGATGGCCGACATGGCGGAGTTTTACATCAACGACGCCTTCGGCGTCAGCCACCGGGCCCACGCGTCGGTCGAAGCCATTACCCGCTACTTCGACGAAGCCCACAAAGGGGCGGGCTTTTTGCTCCAAAAAGAGGTCAAGTACTTCCACAAACTGCTCAAAAAACCGACCCGCCCCTTCATGGCCATCGTGGGTGGCTCCAAAGTCTCGGGCAAGCTGGAGGCGCTTATCAACCTCCTGCCCAAAGTGGACAAGATGGTGATCGGCGGGGCGATGGCCTTTACCTTCTGGAAAGCCAGAGGCTATGAGGTGGGCAAGTCGCTGGTGGAAGATGACCTGCTTGATGACGCGCGCCACATCATGGACGAGGCCAAGCGGCTGGGGGTGAAATTCTACCTGCCGGTTGATTTTGTGGTGGCCCCGGAATTCAAAGAGGACGCGCCGGTTAAATATGTCACCTTCCAGGAGATTCCCAAGGATTGGATGGGGCTGGATATCGGCCTGGCCTCCACCCGCCTTTTCCGCGAGGCGCTCAGTGACGTGCAGACCATTTTGTGGAACGGACCGATGGGGGTGTTTGAGATGGACAAATTCGCCAGGGGCAGTAACAAGCTGGCCAACTACGTGGCCGAAAGCTACGCCACCAAGATCATCGGCGGCGGCGATACGGCCGATCTGATCCAGCGGGTGGGCGTGGATGACGAGATGACCTTCATCTCCACCGGCGGCGGGGCCAGCCTGGAATTGCTGGAGGGCAAAAATCTGCCCGGCATCGCGGCGCTGGAAGTACCGGGTGATGACGATGCGTAAGATCCTGGCCGCCAACTTTAAAACCAACCATACCCGCGCCTCCACCCGCGCCTATGTCAAGGCGCTGGATGAGGGGATGGGGGCGATGGGGTATGAGGAGGAGGTGTATCTCTTTCCGCCCGCCACGGCGCTGGATCGTTTTGAAACCGCCAACGATATTCGCGTCGGCGCCCAGAACGCCTACCCCACCGTCAAGGGCTCCTTTACCGGCGAGATCGGTCTGGAGCAGTTGGAGGAGTTTGGGATTGAGACGGTGCTGCTGGGCCACAGCGAGCGGCGCCATCTGCTGGGAGAGAGCCAATCGTTTATCGCCAACAAATTCGCCTGGTTCAAAGAGCGGGATTTTAGAATTATTTACTGCATCGGCGAGCCGCTGGAGGTAAGAGAAGAGGGGGACGAGGCGGTCCGCCGCTACCTGGTAGAGCAGTTTGAGGGGATCGACACCTCTTACGAGAAGCTCATTTTGGCCTACGAGCCGGTCTGGGCCATTGGCACCGGCAAAACCGCCACCCCGGAGCTGATCGAAACAACCCACGCCCAGATCAAACAGCTCAGCGACGCCCCCCTGCTTTACGGCGGGAGTGTCAAACCGGCCAATATCGCCGACATCCTCGCCGTCCCCGGCTGCGACGGGGCGTTGATTGGCACGGCGAGCTGGGAGGTCGAAAGCATGCTGAGCATGCTTTCGCAGGTAAAAGGTCAAAAGTAAAAGGTAAAAGGTGCAGTGGGGCGGGCCGGTCGGCAAGGAGAAGAGTTATCGGTTTGCCCTTCGTATCGTAAAGCTTTGTAGGTGGTTGCAGGCTGAGCAAAAAGAGTTTGTTTTAAGCAAACAGCTTTTGCGTTGCGGAACCGCCATCGGCGCGTTGATTCATGAGGCGGAGTTTGCCCAGTCACGAGCCGATTTTATCAACAAACTGCAAGTTGCGCTTAAAGAGGCGAATGAAACCAAATATTGGTTGATGCTTTTGCGCGATTCAAATCTTTTGAATGATAAAATGTACGAAAGCATTCGGCCCGATATCGAGGAGCTTTTGAAACTCCTTGTCTCGTCTATCAAAACATTGAAAGATAAAAGTTAAAAAGCGAAGCGGTTTTCCAAACCTTTTACTTTTTACCTTTTATCTTTTACATTTACATTAGAAAAGGATTTTCTATGATTATGCAAGGCAAACGGGGCCTCATCGTCGGGGTCGCCAACAACAAATCGATCGCCTACGGCATCGCCAAGGCGTGTAGAGAGCAGGGGGCCG
>JAADEJ010000046.1 GCA_013153475.1 Campylobacterota bacterium | reverse complement strand
TGCTGGCGTTTCGGATGCTTTGGGGGATTCTGGCATAACGATGCGGCGGATGGGATCCTCTTTTTCCGCCAGCCACAAGGCCGCTTTTTTCGCCTCTTCGGAAGGGAAAGCGGGATGTTTTTGGGGGTTAAAACGGTTTTTCATGCCCTCGGGCATGGCGCTTCTTTTTTTGGACGGGTGAATCAAAAAAGCCCGCATTCGTTCTACCACCCGCTTTTTGGCGCTGTAGAGCAACAGATAACGCCGATAGACCAACGAAAGCGGCGGTGCCTTGTCGTTATGGCACGCCGTACATTGCCTGATAGTCGCGTCCGATGCCATACCCAATCCGCCCAAAAGCCCCAGAATCAAAATGATCTTTACCATCCTATCCTCACTTCGGTTCCCTCTTTCGGTCGGCTTGTAATCTCCCATCTCAACCCGTAATCCCTGACAATCTCCGCCACGATACTCAAACCCAAACCAAACCCCCCTTCACTCTCCTGGCCTCTGAAATAGCGTTGCGTCACCCGCCGCAACGTCGCTTCGTCCATGCCATCCCCGTTGTCTTTGACACGCAGTTCCCCTTTCGCAAGCGTCACCGTCACCTCTCCTCCCGGTCGGGTATATTTGACGGCGTTGGAGAGCAGGTTGTCCACCAGCCTGGCGGCGTCTTCCCGATCCATCTCGATCTTCCATGACGCGACGATTCGCGACTCCAATCGCAGCCCTTTGCGAGAGGCGATCGGTTCGAAATCCCGTACCCGCTCTTCAATGAAGGCGGAAAAGTCGATCGACTCGACACGGCGGTGGCGACGGTGGTTGAGACGAAGATAGGCCAGATCGTCGTAGATGCGGCTCAATCGTCTCGAAGCGCTCTCGATACGGCCCAACGCCTCATCCCGTTCATGCTCGGGGTGGAGGCTTTTAAAAAGTTCCACATTGGCCAGAATGGTGCTGATGGGCGTGTTAAGCTCATGGGTGGAGTCTTTGATGAAATCATCCAACAACCGTACCGTCTGGCGAACGGGCGCCAGAAAGAGCCGCCCAAGCCAAAAAGCCACCGCCCCCATAAACAGCACCGCCGCCGCGAAAGCGGCCGCCAGCTTGCCCTTTAGCGCCTCGACCGGAGCGGTATCGAGCGGCCGTGAAACCACGGCGTAGGCCGTACCCAGATAGTAAGGCTCAACCCGCAGACGGCAAAAAAGCATATCGTTTCGGAGCCAAAACTCCCTCTCGAACCGGGGATTGACGGGTCGGATCTGACCGATAAGGTAATTTCCGTCAATATCGTACAACGCGCTTTCAAGGCCCGGTATCACCGGATAAGGAAGTGTCGGCGCCAAAGAGCGGTGCAGCGCTTTGAGTTTGGGGATGATCTTTTCGGCGTCATGGCGCAACTCCTGGTTTTGACGCTCGATTATTTTATGGTAGGCGTAACGGTAGAAAATGAGCGAACCCGCCCCGATAAGCAGGAGCGTGGTAGAGAGGTAAATGGCCCAAAAACGGCGCAGGCTTTTGCGTTCACCTGGAAACATCCTCGTTTGCATATTGCCATTGTATCCTATGCGCGTGAACGCCCCCTGAACCGTTCACGTTCCATTCACGCATAACGGGTATAATGACACCAACCGAAACGTTAAGGAGCAAACCATGAAACGATTGACTTTCGCCGCTTTGGCAACCGGTCTTCTGGCCGCTTCCGCCTTCGCGCAGGACGGCAAAACCCTGTTTGAGCAGCGCTGCGCGGCCTGCCATATTACCCACCAGCCCCAAAGCCGCCAGGAGCGTATGGAACTCAAAGCCCCTCCCGCCGCGGGTGTCATGTGGCATATGAAACAGGAGTTTACTTCCAAAGAGAAGGCGGTAGACTTTATTGTCGCCTACGCCAAACACCCCGACGCCAAAAAAGCGCTCTGCCCCTCCATCCGGCGCTTCGGCGTCATGCCTGACGGCATGGCCGCGGGACTCAGCGACGAAGAGCTCAAAGCGATTGCCGAATACTGGTACGACAACTTCCCGCCCGCAACCTACAAGCACCCCAAAGGTATGGGGAAAGGGATGATGGGCGGCGGCATGGGGATGAACCGCTAATCTTCCCCTTCGCTCATCTCCAGCGCTTTGATATGGGGGATCGCCCCGCTTCCGGCAATCCCCTGTAAGGCGCCGTACATCTCGGTGGTATGGGTCAGTACCCCGTCAATGAGTTTTTGCCGGCGCTTCCAGGAAGCCATTAAAGAGCGTTTCTCTCTCTCCAACTCCTCCTGCATCTTCATAAACCCTTCCACAATGGCGTTTAACTGCATCTGAAACTCGTTACCGGCGAGGTAGTCATAAAGCAGTTCCATCTTGGTGGCCTTGTTCTGCTCCTTTTGCGTCGCTTTGTGAACACGAATGAGGCTCTCTCTCAAAAGCGCCGCCGACCCTTTGAACTCCTCCAGTGAGCAGACCCATACGCCGTCCACCCACCCCATACGGCTCATCCCCCTTGGGTAAACCGTGCTCACCAGTACCCCGATATCGGCTTTGACCCTCAGCATATCCTGCTTGAGCTTGGCCACCCACTCGTCGTTCCAGGCTTTGGTGTTTTTGGACTCATAGCAGATAACGCCGCAGTTTTGCGCCTCACGGGTGTTGACCCTTTGCACGCAGTCGGCCCCGAACGCCCCTTTTTTGACCTCTTCAACGGTATCAAAGGGAAACTGCTCCCTTAGCCACGCCTCAATGCTAAGCTCCAGCGCCTCGCCCTGCACCTGCATACTCCCCTGCTCCGCTTTGCGTTTGGCCTCTTCCAGGCTCTTTTGAAGCTGTTTGAGCTGTTCCTCTTTCTCTTTAAGTTTGAGTTCCTGCTGTTCCTGGAGGGTTTTGAGCTTTTGGCTCACGCTCTCTTCGGCCAGACGCTCCAGACGCTTGCGCTCCTCCTCCAGCCGGGCGTTCAGCGCCTTTTCGGCCTCCAGCTTCGCCTGCATGGCGGCCTCGTCCTTCTCGCGCTTGAGTTTCTCTATTTCTATCTTGGCGGCGGTGAGCTCTTTGACCTCCTCGCTTTTGCGCGCCAGCTCTTTTTTTAATGCCTCCATCGCCTCGGACTGCTCGGCTGTTACGCGTTTGCGAATCTCTTCGTCCAGCTCTTTGCGCGCCTCCTTCAGGCGTGCCCGCACCGCTTCGCCCACCTGCTGCTCAAACGCCTCTTTCTGCGCTGTTAGCTCACTCTCTTTGGCCTTGAGCGCTTCCAGATGCGCCTTGTACTCCTGGCGTTTGGCCTCAATTTCGGCTTGGAGCCTTTGCCGCTCGGCCTTGTGCTTTTGCATAAACTTTGCTTCAATGCGCTTGTAAAAGACTTCGTCAATATCAATCACCGTGCCGCAGTTGGGACACTCGACGGTAGGTTTGGAATCCATGCGCTCTCCTGAAATCGCGTTGGGCATACTTTACCATATCCTCTATCAATGCTACAATCCGGTTATGCGACTCTTTACCTTTTTGCTCGGCACGCTATTTTTCGCTTTTCACCTCCTTTTTTACAAAAGGGTGCTCAAACGCGTCAGACTGCCCCTCTCCGTAACACGTTTCCTTACCCTTCTGATCTGGGGCAACTACCTGATGGTACTTCTTTATCTTCTGGCCCGCTACGGATGGGAACCGCCCCGCTTTTTGTACTACCTCTCATCTCTCTCTATCGGGATAGGTTTTCTGCTCTTTTTGGGATGGCTAATCTACGATACGGTCGCCTGGTTGCATCGCCTCTTCCCCTCCCCTCACTTAAAGCATCGTGTCGACCTGCTTTTCATGACGGGATTCGCGGTATTGACCCTCCTGGCGATCTACGGCGGCGCACAACCGCCCCTGTTGAAAAAGATCACCGTTGATCAACACCGGTTCAACCGTCCCTACCGGATTGTCCAGATCAGCGATATGCATATCGGCGGCCTTGTAGACAGAGAGTTTGTGGAACGATGTGTTTCGCGAATCAACGCGCTCCATCCCGACCTGGTGGTGATTACGGGCGATCTTGTCGATGCCCGCATAGAAAAAATCAGACACTCCCTCGCGCCCCTTGCCCGCCTGCAAAGCCGATTTGGCCTCTTCTACATTCCCGGAAACCATGAATATTTTCACGGTATCGACACCATCCTCGCCTACCTGCCGAAACTTGGTATGACGGTTTTGGAAAACCGGGCCGTCAAAATAGACAACGCCTTTTGGGTCATGGGTGTCGATGACCTGATGGGGTTGCGCAGGGGTCGACATCGGCCCGATATAGAAAAAGCCTATCGCGACCGAAAAGACGGGGCACCCGTGCTCCTGCTGGCTCACCAGCCCCGCTTTATCAAAAAACTCGCCAATCACCACCCCGCCCTGATGCTTTGCGGCCACACCCACGGCGGTCAGGTCTGGCCCTTTCAGTATCTTGTCGCGCGTTTTCAACCGTTTGTCAAAGGCTTGCACGCCATAGGAAAAAACAGACACATCTACGTCAACAGCGGTATC
>JAADEJ010000093.1 GCA_013153475.1 Campylobacterota bacterium | reverse complement strand
CCCGCCGCACTTCGGGACCGTCGCAGATATCTACCTTCTCAAAGGCGTAGCGGGGGGACTCTTCTACCTCTTTTAAAGATTGCAGGTTACCCGCGTAGGTCAGTTTGTCCAGGTTGACCACTTCGTGATCGGTGTTTTGAATGAGGTGACGGATCACCGCCGAACCGATAAATCCGGCGCCTCCGGTAACGAGAAATTTCATCTAAAGCTATCCTCTTTTTCTTTTTATTTTACCACCCAAAGGCTCAAAAAGCCCTTTTAAGATCTTCCGACCAGAAAAAATCGATCCACGCATCGGCCTTTTGAACCCACCAGTCAGGCTCTATGCAACTGACTTCCGGCTTGTAAAAAAGGGTGGCGGTAAAAAAAGCGATATCAGGGTAGCGTACCTGCAAACGGCGTCGCACCTCCGCCAGCGTACGGCCCGAATCGGCAATGTCATCCACAATCAATGCCCGCCTGGCCCCCGCCAAATCGGGGATATTGAAAATCTCTATACTCTCCAGTCGCCGGGTATCGTCATACCCCACGGCGTTGAGGGCGCAAACCTTGCGGATATTCCAATACTCCCCCAAAAGATGGGCCATACAGAGCCCTCCCCTGGCAATAGGCACAAGGGCGTCAAACGGCCCTTCTATTTTGTCGGCCAGGATTTTTAAATCTTTCAAAAAAGCGGCATAGTCGTAATAGCGCCGCGCCATCACCACACTTTCAACTCGTTATAAAGACTGTCACGCTCAACGGGCACGAATCCGCTGTCTTTAATGAGGTGCACAAACTCCTCCAGCGGCATACCGTGGGCGCTTTGGGCCCCCGCGGCGGCGTTGATGGACTCTTTTTCGATCGTGCCGTCAAGATCGTTGGCGCCGTACTCCTGGGCAATGAGCGCCAGGTTAATCGTGGAAGTGACCCAATAGGCCTTGAGGTTGGGAATGTTATCCAACACCAATCGGGCTATGGCCATGGTCTTTAAAATCTCCTGCCCCGTGGGAAAGTCGGTGACTTTGAGGTAGTTGTTCTCTCTTTGGTAAACCAGCGGAATGAAGCAGTTAAAGCCACCCGTTTTATCTTGCAGATCACGCAGTCTTAGCATATGATCAATCCGGTGTTCGCGTCTTTCCACGTGGCCAAAGAGCATGGTGGCGTTGGACTTTTTGCCCCGCTCGTGCCATTTGCGGTGAATATCAAGCCACCCTTTTGAGCTTACCTTGCCTTTGCAGATATACTCTCTTACCGTCTCATCAAAGATCTCCGCCCCGCCGCCGGGCATGGAGTCGACACCGTTTTGTACCATCCTGTCAAGCACCTCATCTACCTCAAGCCCGTACGCCTCGGCCAAAAAGTTGATCTCCGCGGCGGTAAGGGCCTTGACGTGAATATCGGGAAGCGCCTCTTTGACGGCCTTGAACATCCCAAGATACCACTCCAACCCCGCGTCGGGGTTGTGGGCGCTGACAATATGCACCTCCTTGGCTCCCCGCTCCCACGCCTCTTTGGCTATGCGCACCACCTCCTCAACGGGCATGGTGTAGGGGTTGGGGTTTTTGCGGCTGGCGCTGTAGGCGCAAAATTTACAGACATCCTTGCAGATGTTGGTGGGGTTGATGTGGCGGTTAATGTTGAAGTAGGTCTTCTTGCCGTGCAGGGCCCGGCGCTTCTCATCGGCCAGCCTGCCCAGCGTATAAAGATCAAGCTCATACAGCGCCATCGCCTCCTCCAGGCCGACGCGCTCGCCCTTTTGCACCTTTTTTACCACATCCATGGGCCCACCCCGTATAAAAATTTTGGGTATTATATCCAAAACCGATCAAGGAGCCGGCGTGGATATCTCTTTGCGTATCGAAGAACTGCTCAACCGCGACGCCCCCGACTTTGAGATCTCCAAACTGCTCAAAGCCTCTTTGAAAAGCTACAGGGACAATTTGGAAGAGACCTTCATCCAAACCCAGGGCAAAGCCTTCCTGGTGCACCACACCCGCCGGCTGGACACCTTTTTGTCGCTTATTTACAAAGTGGTTTTGCGCAAGATGTTTAAAGAGTTTCAACCCATGCGCAACGCCGTGCCCATCGCCCTGGTGGCGCTGGGAAGCTACGGCAGGGAGCAGTTATGCGTCCACAGCGATATCGACCTGATGATCGTCTACCAAAACATCCCCGGCTACAACATCAAAGAGATTATCGAAAAAATCCTCTACATCGCCTGGGACGCGGGGCTTCAGTTGGGGCACCGGGTCCACGAGGTTTCGGAACTGCCGGCGGTGGCCAAAGAGGATATCACCATCAAGACCGCCCTGCTTGAGTCGCGCTTTATCATCGGCTCCAACTTTGTCTGGATGGCCACCCAAAACCAATTGGGGCGCATTCGGCGTGACGATCCCAAAGGGTACGTGCGGGCCAAGATAGAAGAGTCCATCCAGCGCCACAAACGCTACCCCGTGACGATGGAGCCCAATATCAAAGAGTGCGTGGGCGGGATGCGCGACGCCAACCTGGTCTTTTGGATCGCCACGGCACGCCACCATGTCCACCGCCTCAAAGAGCTGGCCGGCACGCTTTTGGACGAAGGCGACTACGCCGAATACCGCCAGGCGCTGGAGTTTCTGTTTCGGGTGCGGGGGGCTTTGCACCTTTCGGCCGGCAAAAAGGAGGACACCCTGCGTTTTGACCTGGTGCCCAAAGTGGCCGAGCTGATGGGCATAGAGCCGGGCAACCCCCAAAAAGCCCAGCGCAAGCTGGTCAGCCGCACCCTCCAGGCGCTTGAGACGGTAAGGGCCAAAACCGCCTACTGGAGCGGCCTGCTGGCCAAACCCTGCCTCTATGAGCCCGCCCGCCTGAAAGATCTTAAAAACGGCCATATCGAAGAGGGAATCTACCTGTGCCAAAACCGCCTCTACGCCAGGCGGGAACAAAAGAGCAAAACGTTGCTGTATTACCTGAAACTTCTGATCAAAGAGGCCGAGAAAGGGGCGTTTGAGATCGACGCCTCCTTTGCCCACCTGCTGGATCGCACCGCCGTGCCCAAGCCCAAGGGCCGGCAGTTTCTCGCCGCCGTTCGGCAGATCTTTTTTCTACCCCACGCCGGGGCGGTGATTGAGGCGCTGGATAAGGGGCGAAAACTGGGCCAGGTGATAACACCGCTGAAAAAAGTGACCCACCTGCCGCAATTTGACGGCTACCACCACTACCCCGTCGAAGAGCACAGCATCAAAACCCTCCGCCATCTTGACACCCTCTCCCACAACCTGCTCACCCCGCTTTTTGAAAAGCTGGACAAAGAGTCAAGGGCCATGCTCAAACTGGTAGCCCTTTTGCACGACGCGGGCAAAGGGAGACGGCGGGATCACCATGAGGTGGGCGCGCACCTCTTTCGCGCCTACGCCACAAAGCTTGGTTTTTCCGAAGAGCTTGTCAAAGAGGGGGCCCTGCTTATCGCCCACCACACCCGCATGACCCACACCATCCACAACGAGGATATCTATGACGAAGGCACCGTCAGCCGCTTTGTCGCGCCGCTTAGCAGTCAAAAGTTGTTGGATATGCTCTTTATTCTCACCTACTGCGACGTCAACGCCGTTGGGCCCGGGGTCTACAACGCCTTTACCGACCGAATGCTCACCACCCTCTACCGTGCCGCTTCCGATATGCTCCAAAACCGCGCCGTCATAGACGAGACGGCCAAACGCCTGCGGCGGGAGAGGGCCCTTAAAAAACTTGAGAGCTTCAAAGCCCTTCCCCGCTCACTGCAACGCAAAATCACGGCCATTGAGTCCAACCTCTTTTTCATCAAGCACCCGACCAAAGAGATTTTGCACATTTCCCAAACGGCGCGCCAGGTGCTTGACTATGAGGCCCAAATCAGCGCCGGGGAGACGCTGAAAATCGAGATCTGGCGCAAAGTGCCCGTCAACCTGGGATACCTGCTTGGCAAGCTGAGCCACCTGGAGCTGGTGACCATGGAGATTTTCAAACTCTTTGACGGGGTCAAATATTTCGTGTTGGAGTTTAACGACAGCGTGGGGGCCGACGAGATCCCCCACGTCGAAGCGATTATCCGCGACTCGTTTGACATGAGCAAAAGTATCAGACTGACCAAACCGCAGATCAGGCCCAAAGAGATCACGATCGATTGCGACCACTCCAAAACCTACGCCACCATGCAGATCAAAACCGCCAACCAACGGGGGCTCATGGCCTACGTGGCCCATTACTTCGACAAACTGGGCATCGACATCGCCACGGCGGTCATTACCACCCGCAAGCACCGGGTTAACGACCTCTTTTTGATAGAAAAAAACGGCAACTTCTGCGTCAACAGAAAAAAAATCGTTGAAGAACTGACCGCTTAGGTCAGACCACCACCTCGATCACCTCATGCCGGTTGGCGAAGACCGTGGCAACCATCTCCTGAAAACGTCGGAGGAATGCGGCTTTGTCGTCCGGTGTGGCGTCCGGGCCGATGGCGCTCATGAGT
>JAADEJ010000082.1 GCA_013153475.1 Campylobacterota bacterium | reverse complement strand
TTCGGGGGCTCAAATAGGAGGCCGGGCCGGGAAGTCCCCGACCCTGTGGCGTCAGTAGTAGGATGTTGTCGCCAAAAGGCAGAGCAAAAGCGCCACAACCAGAACGAAACGCCACATCACAGCCTCCTTGTGGTGGTCTTGGCCCGGTCAAAAAAAAAGCCCACGGGAGCTACCCGCAGGCTCAATAACCGGGCCATAGACCCCACAAGGTTGTTCTGGTAAGCCTATTATAGCATATCCTTTGTAAGGAAAATCGGATGCAAACCGTCGATTTCGCCATTGACAGGGGCGGCACGTTTACCGATCTTATTGCCCGATACGGCGAGAGAGTGATTGTTAAAAAGGTGCTAAGCCAAAGTGATCAATACGCCGAGTCGTGCGGTTACGCCATCGGCGAAGTGTTGGCCGAGCTTTTCGGCGAAGCCCATCGTTTCGACGCTTCCAAAATCGGCGAAGTGCGCATGGGCACCACCATTGCCACCAACGCCTTGTTGGAACGAAAAGGCGAGCCGGTGGCGCTGGCGCTGACCAAGGGGTTTGAGGATCTGCTAAAGATCGGTGATCAGAGCCGACCCGACCTATTTGCTCTGACGATCCAAAAACCCGAGCCCCTTACCGACGAGATCGCCGCGATCGACGCGAGGGTTTATCTACGGGATGGAAAGTTTAGGGTCGAAAAAGAGATCGACGAGCGGCAGGTAAGGTTGGCGCTGGGGCGCCTTAAGAGCCGTCGTCTGCTTATTAGCCTGATGCACGGCTACGGGTACGTCGAGCACGAAAAGAGGGTGGCCGCGATTGCCGAGTCGATGGGGTTTGAGGCGGTTTGCGCCCACGAAATATCGCCCATACCGGGATACCTGGCCCGTACCGAAACGGCGCTTATTGATGCCTATTTAACCCCTGCGCTCAAGCGCTATTTAGAAGATTTTTTCGCCCCTTTTGGCGAGGCGATGCGCCACAAAGTGCGGCTGATGCGTAGCGACGGTACGCTTTGTACGCCCGAAGCGTTTGTGGGTTCGCGGGCACTGTTAAGCGGCCCGGCGGGCGGCGTGGCGGCGTTAAAGAGTCTCTATGAAGGTAGGCCGATTATCGGCTTTGACATGGGCGGTACCAGCACGGATGTAAGCCGCTTTGACGGCAAAATCGCCCTGTCGCACGAGAGTGAAACCGCCGGTATGCGGGTGCGCGTTCCCCAGGTGCAACTGCATACCGTCGCCAGCGGGGGCGGGAGCCGCCTCTTTTTTGAAGACGGACTGTTAAAGGTAGGGCCCGAGAGTAGCGGGGCCGATCCGGGGCCGCTCTGTTACGGTCTTGGCGGGTTTTTAAGCGTGACGGACGCCAATTTGGTGACCGGGCGGCTTGATCCTACGCGTTTTCCCAGGATTTTCGGGCCCGGGAGAGACGCGCCTTTGAGTTTGGAAACAGCCCGGGAGGGGTTTGCGCCGATCGCCGAGGCGTTGGGACAAAGCATAGAGGAGACGGCGGAGGCCTTTTTGGCGGTGGCCGATGAGCAGATGGCCACGGCGATTAAAGAGGTGACACTCAAAAAGGGGTTTGATCCCAAAGATCACGTACTTTGCGCCTTTGGGGGCGCTGGGGGTCAGCACGCTGTTTCCGTGGCGGCACGACTTGGGATCAAAGAGGTGCTCATTCCCCGTCACGCGGGGATCCTTTCGGCCTGGGGCATGGCGGCGGCGGAGGTGTCGTGCGATGCGCAGGCGCTGGTGCAAAAGCCCCTTGAATTGTGCGATGAGAGCCTGTTTGAGTCGCTGGAAGCCAAACTGGCGGACTGTAAGGAGAGAGGCGAGGCGCGTACGGCCTATTTGGCGTCGCTTAAATACGAAGGGACCGAAACGGCTTTGGAAGTGCCCTTTGAGGGGGCCAAAGAGGCTTTTGAAGCCGGGTTTTTGAGAGAGTTTGGCTTTTTGATGCCCGAGCGGCGCTTGGTGGTTGAGTCGATCCGGCTGGTAAAAACCTTTGCCCACGCCCCTTGGAGCCGCGAGAAGATCGGTACCGAACAAAGGCCCCCCGCCGAACTATGCAGGCTTTTTATCCGCGGGGCGTGGCAAGAGGCGATGCGCTACGATCTGCGCCGACCCGTAGCCGGCTTTGAGGCTGTGGGACCTGCGCTGATTAGCCTGGAAACCTCCACGGTGGTCGTGCCGCCCGGCGTACGGGCGGTGATGGATGAACGGGGCGATCTGCGTCTTTTTCTGCCAGATAGCGACGATGTGCGCGACGCAACCAAGAGCGAAGCGGGCCGGCTGGCGTTGATGGCCAATCGGGTCGGGTTCGTGGCGTCGCGCATGGGAGCGATGTTGCGCAAAAGCGCCGTTAGCACCAATATCAAAGAGCGGCTCGATTACTCGTGCGCCGTGTTTGACGCCAAGGGCAACCTGATCGCCAGCGCGCCCCATATTCCCGTGCATCTTGGCTCCATGAGCAGTGTCGTTAAAGCGCTTGTGGCGCAAATTAAGCCCAAAGAGGGAGAGCAGTATCTAACCAACGTCCCGTGGGAGGGGGGCTCTCACCTTCCCGATATGACCGTAGTGGCGCCTTACGTTAAAGAGGGGCGCGTTCGCTTTTGGGTGGCGTCGCGGGGCCATCACGCCGACATCGGCGGTAGTGTGCCGGGCTCCATGCCCCCTTTTGCCGTCTCCATTGAAGAGGAGGGGGCGCGGTTTGAGCACTTTAAACTGATTGAGGCAGACCGTTTTGACGAAGAGGGGGTGCGGGCCGTGCTGGAAGCGGCGGGGGCCAGGCGGATAGAGGATAATCTAAGCGATCTGCGGGCCCAGACAGCGGCCAACAGAGAGGGGCTGACGGCTCTGGCGGCGCTGGCCGAAGTGGAAGGCTGGGAGGCGCTGGAGCGATATATGCGCCGTATTCAGGAAGTCAGCGCCGAAGCGGTGCGCGCCTTTTTGCTCCAAAAAGGGGCGGGGGAGGCCGAGGGAGCGGACAGGCTGGACAACGGCGCCGAGATCCGTTTGCGGGTGCGAATCGACGCAAAGGGCGGGGCCCTTTTTGATTTTGGCGGCAGTTCGCCCCAGCTTTTTGGCAACCAAAACACCCCGCCCGCCGTGGTGCGCTCGGCGCTGGTCTACGCGCTAAGGGTGATGATCGGGCGCGATCTGCCGCTTAACGACGGTCTGCTGGGGCCCGTTACACTGCGTCTACCCGAAAACTCTCTGCTTAACCCCTCTCCCCAAGCCGCCGTGGCGGGGGGCAACATTACCACCAGCCAACGCATCGTCGATCTGGTGTTGGGGCTCTTTGGCACAGCGTCGGCCGGTCAGGGGTGCATGAACAACGTGATATTCGGCAACGAGGATTTCGGCTACTACGAAACCATAGGCGGCGGCGCGGGGGCAACATCCAAAGCCGACGGGGCTGACGCGGTGCACACCCACATGACCAACACCCGCATTACCGATGCCGAGATTTTCGAGCGGCGCTATCCCGCGGCGATCGAGCGTTTTGCCGTACGCAAAGGCAGCGGCGGAGAGGGGCGCCACAAAGGGGGAGACGGCATCGTGCGGGCGTACCGCTTTTTTGCCCCTTTAAAAGTGGCGGTCATCTCCGAGCGGCGGGTTTTTGCGCCGTTTGGCCTAAACGGCGGCGCGGCGGGTGCCAGGGGGCGCAATATACTGCTTAGAGGCGAGGAGGCCTTTTTGCTGGAGGGTAAATGCGCCTTGAGGGTTCAAGAAGGAGATAGACTCATCATCGAAACCCCCGGCGGCGGGGGGTGGGGTCTAGTCCAGTAGTCGGAGGGTATAGGTTTCGGCCCGATCGATCAGGCGCAAAACTTTATGGGAGGCTTCCAGAACCTCTTTGAAATAATCGGTCAGATCCTCTTCGATATATTCGTGGACGATTTCGTTGCGCAATTCTTTGAGCAGTCGCATCTCTTCGACACTGTCGATCAGCCCCCGTTTATGGGCGCGATGGATGATGTCGATAAGCGTGCCGCTCTCTTCAAACTCGAAGGCGTCCAGTGTACGGTAGAACTTGCGAATGAGAAAGTCGATGCTTCTGGCGTAGCGGGCGCAGAGGGTTTCAAACTGCCCGAACGCTTCGGGAGTGTAATGTTCGCGGATGCCGATGGCTTTGCACGCTTTGAGGGAGTAGGCCAGCCAGAAGCGCTGTTTTTGCAAAAGGGTCAGATCGTGGGCCAGCTTTTCTCTCACAGCGGCACCGCCTGCGTGCGGATGAGGCGAAGAAAGGGGTCGTTTTTTTGGCCGTCATCCAACACGATGTCGATTTTCTGCTCTCCGAAAGCGTCGTAAAAGGCCAGCTTGAGACGGCGCAAATCTTGGCGGTTGAGGTGACGGGAGTGTATGAGCAGGTCGATATCCCCTCCTTTGGCCAGATCATCGACGCGACTGCCAAAAAGATAGATTTCGGCCTTTTCGTCCAACTTTTGGAGAGTGTCGCGCAAAAGTTGCCGCTCTTTGGGTGTGAGTCTCATGGGCTCATTATAACAAAAACGATATTTTGAGATGGGTTCTAGTATAATTTGTCAAAGGCAAAAGAAGGAAAAGCGGTGACAAA
>JAADEJ010000049.1 GCA_013153475.1 Campylobacterota bacterium | reverse complement strand
CGGGGGGCGAAGGTGGTGGTCACCACCCACCACAAGCGGCTGGCCTCCATGATGGCGGGTGATGAGCGGGTGGAGTTGATCGCCGCGGTGTATGACGAAAAGCGCCAAAGCCCCACCTACACCTTTTTGCAAGGGATTATCGGCAAAAGTTACGCCTTTGAGACCGCCGAGCGCTACGGGGTTCCGCGCAACATCGTCGCCAAGGCCAGGGAGGTTTACGGCGAGGACAAGGAGCGGCTCAACGCCCTGATCGAACGCTCCAGCGTCTTGGAAAAGGAGCTGAGAGAAAAAAGGGCGAAGCTGGAAAAAGAGTTGGAAGAGTTGGCGGCGCAAAAGGCGCGCTACCGAGAACTCAACGACGCCCTGGAGGCCAAACTGATGGCCAAAAAGCGCGAACTGGAGGCGATCTTCGAGGCGGCGACCCGTGAGGTGAAACAAGCGCTTAAAGAGAAAGATCAAAGGGCCGTGCATCGGCGGCTTAACGAAGCGCACAAGATTGCCAGAAAGGCCAAAGTGCAAGCGCCCGAGCGGATTGAGAAGCTGGCGGTGGGTGATCGGGTCAAATACCGCAAAAACCGCGGGGTGATCGTGGCGCTCAAAGCCAAAGAGGCGACGATCGAGACCGACGAGGGGATGAAACTAAGAGTGCCGCTAAGTGAGCTTAAACGCAGTGGCCCGCCTCCCAAGGCGCCCAAACGAAAAAGGGTGGAGATCAAAGCCGAGCGCCCCCAAAAGGCCTCCGTCAAGCTGGATCTGCATGGTCTGAGGGCCGAAGAGGCGATTGAGCGGCTGGATAAATTTCTATCCGACGCCCTGTTGAGCGGTTTTGACGAAGTGCTCATCTACCACGGTGTGGGCACCGGCAAACTCGCCTACGCCGTGCGGCAATTTCTAAAAACGCACCCAAGCGTTCAAAGCTTTGGTGATGCACCCCAGCACATGGGGGGATTTGGCGCGACGGTGGTTACCCTTTAAGGCAGTCGCGGATACGGTGACACGCCTCAACGGTCTTTTCGGTTGACTCCACCAGGGCGATGCGCACGAATCCCTGGCCGATGCCCTCCCTTCCCAAAAAGCTTCCCGGCAACACTTTAAGATTGTACTCGGCATAGAGGCGGCGGGTGAAAGCAAGCTCATCGTCCACCGCCAGCCAGATGTAAAAGGTGGCTTCGGGGACGGGTACCTCCAGAATCTCCGCGGCGATCTGGAAGTTTTGGCGATACTTTTGGCGGAATATCTCCACATGATCCTCGTCATTCCAGGCGGCGGCCGCCGCTTTTTGCAGGGGCAGGGGTGAGGCGCACCCCACGTAGGTGCGGTAGCGCAGGTAGTTTTTGAGAATCCTCTCGTCGCCGGCGATGAAGCCGCTACGTAGCCCCGGGGCGCTGGAGCGTTTGGAGACGGAGTTGATCGCCAGGATATTTTTGAAGCGGGGGTTGCCCGCCTTGATGGAAGCCTGCAAAATCGAGGGGGGCGGGGTGTGGGTGTAGATTTCGCTGTAGCACTCGTCGTTTAGGAGCACGAAATCGTGCTTGAGCGCCAGCCGGACCCACTCTGTCATGGTCTCAAGCGGCATCACCGAGGCGGTGGGGTTGTTGGGGAAATTGAGAATCACCAGGTCGCATTCGGCCAGCCGGGCTTCGTTAATTTCGGGAAGAAAGCCGTTTTGGGGCATGAGGTTCAGATGCAACACCTTCGCATTGGCGGCGATGGCCGCCCCTTCGTAAATCTGGTAGAAGGGGTTGGTAAAGGCCATGACGGGATCGGGGCGCTTTGCCAGCAGAAACTGGGGGAAGTTAAAGAGCAGTTCCCTGGTGCCGAACGTGGGAATGATCTGCGTATCGTCCAGCTCAATGTGAAAGCGCCGTTTCACAAACCCCCGCTGGGCTTCTCTTAGCTCCGCCTCCCCGGCGGTTTTGGGGTATTTGTTTAAAAGCGGGCTGGCCGTTTGCAGGGTATGTTGAATAAAATCGGGTGTCGCAAACTGCGGCTCACCGATGGTCAGCGTCAATGGGGTATAGGCGCCGTTTGGGGTGATGTCCGCCAGCAGGGCCGTCAGCTTTTCAAAGGGATAGGTCTCAAATTGCACGCGTCTCTCCCGTTTTTAGGTGCCATTGTACAAAAAAGAGAGGGAAATGTCAGCCTCTTTTGGATATAATCGGGCCAATTCAAGCCAGGGAGATCAGATGCGCGGATACAAGATTTTTTCGGGTACGGCGTCCGAGCCTTTTGCCCAGGAGATCAGCAAATACCTTGACACGCCGCTTAGCGGCGCCAATATCAGCCGCTTCAGTGACGGGGAGATCGGTTGCCAGATCAGCGAGAGCGTGCGCGGGCGGGATGTCTTTATTGTCCAGTCCACCGGCGCGCCGGCCAATGACAACCTGATGGAACTGCTCATTATGACCGACGCCCTACGGCGCTCTTCGGCCCGCTCCATTACGGCGGTCATTCCCTATTTCGGTTACGCCAGGCAGGACCGCAAAGCGGCCCCAAGAGTGCCCATTACCGCCAAGCTGGTGGCCAACCTCATTCAGACCGCCGGCATCGGCCGGGTGGTCACCATGGATTTGCACGCCGGACAGATTCAGGGGTTTTTCGATATTCCGGTCGACAACCTCTACGGCGCCATTTTGTTTATCAACCACATCAAGAGCAAAAAGATTGACAACCTCATGGTCGCCAGCCCCGACATCGGCGGTGTGGCCCGCGCCCGCTACTTCGCCAGCCGGCTGGGGGTGGATATGGCCATTGTGGACAAGCGAAGAGAAAAAGCCAACGTGGCCGAGGTGATGAATGTCATCGGCGACGTGGAGGGTAAGAACGTGGTGCTTGTCGATGACATGATCGACACCGCTGGCACCATCGTCAAAGGGGCCAAGGCCCTCAAGGAGCGGGGGGCGAAAAAGGTGATCGCCTGCTGTACCCACCCGGTGCTCAGCGGCCCGGCCTATGAGCGGATCCGTGAAGGGGAGCTGGATGAGCTGATCGTCTCTGATACCCTGCCTCTGCGCGAAGCGTGCGACAAGATTACCGTTTTGCCCGCCGCGCCGACCTTTGCCGAAGTGATCCGGCGGGTCTATCACAACGAGAGCGTCAATTCGCTCTTTGCCTAAAGGTATGCCGTTGCAGGACAAGATCCGAAACTTCTCCATCATCGCCCACATCGACCACGGCAAGAGCACCCTGGCCGATCGGCTCATCCAGGAGTGCGGTGCCGTGACCGAGCGGGAGCTTGGCAGTCAGATGATGGATACCATGGACATTGAGCAGGAGCGCGGTATTACCATCAAAGCCCAGAGCGTGCGTCTGACCTACGTCAAGGATGGGCAGACCTATATTCTCAACCTCATTGACACCCCCGGCCATGTCGATTTCAGCTACGAGGTGAGCAAGTCGCTGGCTTCAAGCGAGGGGGCACTGCTGGTAGTTGACGCCAGCCAGGGGGTGGAAGCCCAGACCATCGCCAATGTCTACATCGCGCTTGAGAATGACCTGGAGATCATTCCGGTGATCAACAAGATCGACCTGCCCGCCGCGGACCCTGACAGGGTGGTGGAGGAGATTGAGCAGACCATCGGCCTGGACTGCTCCGGCGCCATCTACGCCAGCGCCAAGACGGGCGAGGGCATTACCGAACTGCTGGACGCCATCGTGGAGCGGGTGCCCGCGCCTTCAGGCGACGAGACGGCGCCGACGAAAGCGATTATTTACGACAGCTGGTTTGACAACTACCTCGGCGCCCTGGCGCTGGTGCGGGTTTTTGACGGCGCGATCAAAAAGGGGCAGGAGGTGCTCATTATGGGCACCGGCAAAAAACACCAGGTGCTCGATCTTAGCTACCCCCACCCCATCAAGCCCCAAAAGACCAAAGAGATCAAAACCGGCGAAGTGGGCATTGTGGTGCTGGGGCTCAAAAACGTCAGCGACGTGGCGGTGGGTGATACGATTACCGACGCCAAAAACCCCACGCCCGAGCCGGTGGGCGGCTTTAAAGAGGCCAAGCCCTTTGTCTTTGCCGGTCTTTATCCCATTGAGACCGACAAGTTTGAGGAACTGCGCGACGCGCTGGACAAGCTCAAGCTCAACGACGCTTCCATCAGCTATGAGCCCGAAACCTCCGTGGCGCTGGGATTTGGCTTTCGGGTCGGCTTTTTGGGAATGCTCCATATGGAGGTGGTCAAGGAGCGGCTGGAGCGGGAGTTTGGTCTTGACCTGATCGCCACGGCGCCGACGGTTATTTACAAAGTGGTGCTTACCGACGGCAGTGAGGTGGAGGTGCAAAACCCCAGCGAAATGCCCGAACCCGTCAAGATCGAAAAGATTCTGGAGCCCTATGTGCGGGCCACCATCATCACCCCCACCGAGTTTTTGGGCAACATTATTACGATGATGGCCGACAGGCGGGGTGTGCAGGAGAAGATGGAGTACCTGAACGAAGACAGGGTGATGCTGGTCTACGCCGTGCCGATGAACGAGATTGTGGTGGATTTTTACGACAAACTCAAGAGCGCCACCAAAGGGTACGCCAGTTTCGATTACGAGCCCATTGACTACCGCGAGGGAGACCTGGTGAAGCTCGATGTCCGGGTCGCCGGGGAGGTGGTGGACGCGCTAAGCATCATCGTGCCGCGCGAAAAGGCGCAGTCACGGGGCCGGGAACTGGTTAAAACCATGAAAGAGTTGATCCCCCGCCAGCTCTTTGAGGTGGCGGTGCAGGCAAGCATCGGCAACAAGGTCATTGCCCGTGAGACGGTCAAGTCGATGGGCAAGAACGTTACCGCCAAGTGTTACGGCGGCGACATCAGCCGCAAACGCAAACTGCTGGAAAAACAGAAAGAGGGCAAGAAGCGGATGAAGGCCATCGGTAAGGTGCACCTGCCCCAAGACGCCTTTTTGGCGGTGCTCAAGATCGACTGATGCGTTGTCTGGGGTGCGGCGCGCTCTCCTGGCACCCCCTCTGCTTGGCGTGCCGCCAGGCTTTTCTCATTCCTCAGCCCGCTCTTAGAAGCGTTCCAAGCGGGTTGGAAGTGACGACTTTCTTTCGCTATGACGAGATTGAACCCCTGCTTTTAACCAAACACCTTCCCCACGGTCACGCCGTATTCAGATGGCTGGCCAAAAGCGCGTTTTCACTTTTGACACCGGATGATCGGCTCTACGCGATAGGCATTGATGACAATCCCCGGGGCGGCTACAGCCATACCGCCGTGTTGGTACGGACATTGCAAAAGCGTGGATTTGGGGCGCTATACGGGGTTTTACGCGCCAAAAACAGGGTCAGTTACGCCGGTAAAAGCCGCGCCTTTCGACTGGCCAACCCGAGAAATTTTCTCTATACGGGCCCGGGGCAGATTCGGGTACTGCTCGTGGATGACGTGGTGACGACGGGGTTGACACTGATGGAGGCGGAGGCGGTTTTAAAAGAGGCCGGCGTCAAGGTGGCGGGGGCGTTGGCCCTGGCGAACGTGGAGTAGCTGCGTTCAGGGCTTTAGGCCTATTGAAAGATGCCCCGGGAGAAGGAGAAGCCGAACGAGGCTTTGGTGACGTGGCGGTTGTAGTCGATCAGGCTCTCCCCGTAACCGTTGAAAAACTTCAGGTACCAGAAGGTGGTATGGGAGTGGAAAAAGGGGTAGCTCCAATCCAGCTGCACCGCGCCACGGTCTTTGCCCCCTTTGTGGAAGTTGTAGCGTAAAAGGCCGTCAAACTGGTGCTCTCCCCACAAGTAACTGAAGGCGATGTCGCCGTAGCCCATGTAATCAAGAATATCGGGGTTGTCGTCTTTGTCGCTTTCGCTGTTGGGATCGATCAGCCGATCTTCAGGATCGGGTATGCCGTTGTGGTTGACATCCACGTATCCACGATAGTAGTCGTCGCTTTTGTCCTCTTCGGGCAGGCGGTACCAGACGCGGGCGGAGAGAAAAAGGTTTGACCACTGGAACATTCCCTGCACATAAAGGCGGTTCCAGGAGCGGGAGCGGTAACCCTCCTGGCCGTTGGACTGGTGAATAAAGCCCCACTTGGTCGCCTTGAGCCCCGTTGCCGTATCGGTGGCGGCGTCAGTCGGAATTGTAACGAAAATCTCCGGCATATAGTTGGTCTCCCGAAACGGGCCCGACTCGGAGTAGAGCTGCCAGAAACAGTGTTGGGTATAGGCGGCGGTAATGTATTCACCCATGCCGAAGAGGTTGTAGGTGAGGTTCTTTTTGAGGCTGAACTGAAACTCCACTTCGGTCTGTTTGTCGTAATTTTCGTAGTAGATACGATGGTAGGTGTCGTCAAGAATCGCGTCGGCGATGGCGTAGCTTTTGTAGGTGCTGGGTTGTCGGAGATATTTGCGGGTGGCGTAACTGACGGGCAGCAGATAGTTGGCTTTGTACGGGGTCAGGCCGAAGAAACGGCCGCTGGTCAGGTCATCGAAGAGGCGTTTGGTCTCAGGTGTCCGGGTATCTACCTTGGCCAGTGCCGCCAACCCCGCGGCCCGGGTGCTGTAGGGGGTAAGCTGGGCTTTGAGACGTTTGGCGAAACGGTGGGAGTAGATCGCTTTGGCCCCTTCGGTCTGGGTGGTATAGGCGTAATTCTGGGCCGCTTTTTTGTACCAGTAGGTCGCTTTTTCCAGATTTTTGGGGGTGCCCAGGCCGTTTTCGTAAAGGTAGGCCAGGCGGTACATGGCGCCTTTGTTGCCTTTTTGGGCGACTTTTTGAAGAAGCGGCAACGCCTTGTCGTAGGCTTTTTCATCGAAATAGCGGATGGCGTTGAGAAAAATCTCTCTTTCGAGGGCGTCGGCCTGGAGGGAGAGTGTTGCGCATAAAAGTGTGGTTATCAAAATAAACCGAACGGTTGACATAACAGGGATTCCTTTTTCTTTGCGGTAAAATGGGGGTATTTTAGTAGAATAACGCCAAAAGGGCAAGTGGCTTGATCAAACAAAAGAGGAAGGATAAAAGGTGTCGATCAGTCGGGAAAACAACTTCTGGTATCTCTGTCTTTCGCTGATCGGGCTGCTTTTTGCCGGTGCCGTGACGGCCCAAGCCGCCGTGGCATGGGTTGATCGTCTCTTTGGCATTGTCGCGGCGCTGATGCTCATTGTCGGGGTACGGAGCCTTCGGGGTAGAGACGTTTGGCGCACGACCGTCTATGGGATGGCCGCCGTTTTGGGCGGGCTGGTATGGTTGTGGCACGTGTGGCCTTCGAGGGCGGTATTGTTGGGGATTGACGGGGTGATGTTTCTTTTCTTCGCGGGCTCATTCAAACTGGCGGTTCGGCAGATTCTGTTCGAGGGAGAGATTGACGGCAACAAGATGGTGGGGTCGATCGCGTTGTACCTGTTGATCGCTTTGATCTGGACGGAGCTCTACCTGATGCTTTTGTTGTTCGATCCTTCCGCTTTCACGGGTTTGGAGGATTCCGCATGGCCCCGGCTCTTTTCGCAGGTCTCCTATTTCAGTCTGGTCACCCTGACGACCCTGGGATACGGCGATGTGACGCCCCACGGCAGGATTGCCGAGTTTCTGGTGGCGATGGAGGCGCTGGTCGGTGTCTTTTACATGGCGATTTTTGTGGCCGGATTGATCAGTCGGAAGGGCGTGAGGCGTTAGCGTCGCGCAACACGCGTACCGAAGCGGTCATACCGACACGCAGGACAACGCCTTTGGGCAGGGGGGTGTCGAGCTTGACGCGCACGGGAATGCGCTGGGCCAGGCGGATCCACTGAAAGACCGGTTTGACGGCGGGAAGCAGGTTGGCGCCGGGGTTGGCGTCGTTTGGGGCGATGCCCCAGGCTATGGATTCGACTCGGCCGTATAGCGGGGTGTCGGGGTAGGCCATCAGCGTTACGACGGCCCGATCCCCCACCCGGATGGGGGCGATGGCGTCTTCTCTGAAAAAGCCGAAGACCCAGAAAGCCTTTTCATCCACCAACGCCAGCAGGGGGCGGTTGGCCGTGGCCTGGGAGCCGATCTGGAAGTTGATGTTGCTCACCCAGCCGTCCACCGGCGCGTAGACGCGGGTAAAGGAGAGGTTGAGATTGGCGGCGTTGAGGGCCTCCCGGGCGCTTTCTACGTCGGCCAGGGATTTAAGGTAGGCGATCTCCTTGCGCAAAAGCTCTTTTTGGCTGACCGCCCCCGCGTCCTTGGCATAGATGGCTTTAAGGCGCTCATATTCGGCTTTCATGCCCCGGGAGGCCTGGCGGGCCCGTTTGAGGCGAGCCTTGGCCTGACGCACTTTGAGACGATAGGGGGAGGGGTCGATCTCAAAAAGGGGGTCCCCTTTTTTGACGTGCTGGTTGTCGGTCACGTCAATGCGGGTGACGGTGCCTGATACCCGGGGGGTGATCTGAATAACCTGGGAGCGTACCTGCCCGTCGCGGGTCCAGGGGTTTTGGGTGTAGTGGCGCCACTTCTGCCACCCCAGCCAGCCGGCGACGGCCATAATAGCCAGCGTCAAAACGATGGAAACGAGTTTTTTCATGGTTAAAACACCTTGATCCAAAGATGGTCTACAACCATCAGCCATAAGAGCAAAATGGCCAGGAAGAGATAGGCGTGGGCGACAAACCAGTCGCTAAGCCGAAGACGGTTTAAAAGCCACGCGCTCAACAAAGAGAGCGTAAAGGCCAGGGCCAACGCGGGAATCCAGGGGGTGATGTAGATATCGCCGAAACGGAGTTCATGGGGGTAGGGGTTGGCCGTAAGAAGCCATGAATCGCTCAGGGGTTTTAGACTCATCGGTCGACTCCTTCGGGTAGACGGGTCTGGTTGGCATCAAGCCGACGGCCCCACGCGACCCCTCTGGAGCGGAGGGCCTTTCGGTCGGCGGGGTGGAGGAAACTTCTGTTTCGGGTTATCTGCCAGCCTCCTCCCAAAGCCTTGAAAAGAAAGATAAGCGTTTGGGCCGTCGAGCCTTTGAGCTGGGCGTAGACGTCGCGGGTGAGGGTCAGTTTTTCGACCGTACTCAAAAGCCGTTGGTAGCTTACCAGCCCCTCTTTGTATTGCAGGGCCGAAAGGGCGAAGGCGCGTTCGGTGGCCTTGAGGGCTTTTTGGCGCTCTTGAAGCTGAGCCAGCGCGAGGCGATAGCTTCGCCAGGCGGTATCGGCTTCCGTGGCGGCGCGTATGAGGGTTTTGGTATAAGCCAGCAGACGCTCTTGGAGCAGGGCGTCTTGAAGCCGAATGCTGTTTTTGACGCGATCGTACTGAAAAATGTTCCATGAGAGTCCGGGGCCTGCCGAGAGGATGATATTGTTAGAGAGGCTTCCCCAGCCGGTCCAGTTGCGAAAAACGGGATTGCGGTCTGTTGCCTGGTAGCCTATGGAGCCTAAGAGGGTGAAACTGGGGTAGAGTTTTGCTTTTTCCGCCCCGATCTTCGCGGCGGCTGAATGGGCCATATGCTCCGCGGCGATCACGTCGGGGCGTTGCAGGAGCAAACGGGCGTCAAGCAGGGTTTGGGGGTTGAGCTTTGGAAGCGGAACAAACGCCGGGGTATCGGCACAAGGGCGCTTTTCTGTGGAGGGCTCAACGGGACCGACAATGCGGGTAATCTCTTCGGGCGTGACGGCCAGAAGAAGCGCCAGGGCGTTGCGGGCGGCTACGCAAGCTGTGCGCATGGCGGGAATGGCGGAGAGGGTGTTATGCCATTGGGTTTGGGCCTGTTGCCAGTCCAATTCGCTGACACTGCCGGCGAGAAAGCGGATTTTTGTCATTTTCACCA
This sequence comes from Campylobacterota bacterium, assembly GCA_013153475.1. Lineage (GTDB taxonomy): Bacteria > Campylobacterota > Campylobacteria > Campylobacterales > Hydrogenimonadaceae > Hydrogenimonas. Next base: position 9,655 of record JAADEJ010000049.1, on the reverse strand, counting down.
CCCTCTTTTCAATGGCGGCGTTACGACGGGCGTAGGCCAGCCGCTCCTGTGCGGTGCGGAAAGCGATGTACTGGCGGGCTGTCTCGGCCAATACGGCGACGGTAGCGGCCCGGTAACCGGCGACAGAGGCCATGTAAACAGCCCGGGCCGATTCAACCTCTCTGGCGTATTTGCCCCAAATGTCCATCTCCCAGAGGGTGTCGAAGGTGAGGTTGAGGGCGTCGATATGCCCTTTGTCGTAATTGGTAAGGTAGCCGCCCGAGACGGTCTGTTTTTGGGGGTAGCGGTATCCTTCGGCGATGCCGAGCGCCGCGCGGGCCTGCAAAATCCGCAAACCTGCGCTTCGTATGTCGAGGTTTTGCGAGGCCGCCAGTTGAATAAGCCGGTTTAACGCCTTGTCATCAAAGAGCGTCCACCATGCCGCGACGGTTTGCTTCGCAAAGGGGTGGGAAGCGTGGAAGCTTTTGGGCAGAGGGGGTTGAGGGGGTTTTTTGAAATCGGGCCCGAGTTTTGTGCAACCGGCAAGCAAAAAGCCCAGCAGGAGGATAACGGCTTTGGTTCTCAAAAGCGCCCCCTCTCCAGCGCTTGCAGGCCCGGCGGCGGGGGTGAGGCTTTCGGGTTGTCGGCACACGCTTGTATCCACGCTTTAAACGCTTCGGGGTCGATCCCGAAACGTTTGGGGTTGAGCCTGTGGGCGTAAAGACGCAGGGCCTCTAGGGTGTCTTGCAGGGCCTTGGGCGGCGTGTCGGGGCGTTCGGCCAGCCGTTTGAGACGCCGCCATACGGCCAAAAGGCGTTTTTCCGGGCGGTTTGAGACGGGCAGGTAGTAAAACAACAGCAGTAGAAACAAAAATGCGTAGAGCACGAAAAGGATATTCAAAAAGAGTCCAAAATGAAAGAAAGCACTGCTTTGCAGGTGAAAGGTGGTGGTGCCGATCAGCACGATCATCGCCATGGCCGGCGGCAGTAGACGGTAGGAGACAAAGGCGTAAAGAAACAAAAAGGCGCCCAACTGCCACCCGTTTTGCAGTTGGGGGAGAACGAAGATATAAGAGAGGGTGGCGACGATGAGTCCCAGGCTAAAAGCCACGAGCATCATGGCGGGCGTGGCGACGGCAAAGAGCAGGGCGGTGGACATGGCGGTGGCCAGGGCCACGGTCATGAAACCAAGGGGCGGGTTGAAGTAGATCCAGAAAAAGAGGGCGGCCCAAAAGACCAGGATGCCGCTAAGCGCCCCCAGCCAGTGCTCCCGACACCGCCACGCCACACGGTGTTCTCCCGGCAGGGGGGAGCCGGCTTCCTTTTCGGGCCAAAGGAGCGTCCAGACGGCGGTATAGACGATCACGGCAAAGAGGGTCATGAAAAAGCGCTCCGCGCCGTAAAGAAAAACACCTTCCGATTTGCCCTCTTTAAAGACCATCAGCAACATGATGACGGTTAACACAAAGAGGGTATTCTCACCCCGGTAGGCCCTGGCCAGGAACAGCGCGACAAACAGGGCTGTTGAGAGGGCGGCCAGATAGAGAAAGCGGTCCTGGGGAAAGAGGGCGATAAGCCCCATTCCCACGACAGCGCCCAGCAGGGTGCCCGCGACCCGCCAAAGACCTTTGTAAAAGGCGTGGCCCGGCGAGAGGGCGGTGGTGGAGATGACAATCACCGTCACCGCCGCCGTAGCTGCCTGGGTTCCCCAGTTTTGCGCCAGGGGGATCATGAAAGCCAGGGTAAAGGCCAGGGCGTTTTTGAGCGCGCGGCGGGTGGCAAGAGAGGGGAGCACTCTACCATTATGACCGGGTAAGGAGTGCGGGTGATTTTTTACCATGGCTTTTTGATTTGATTATACCAGCTCCTATGTTATAATTTGACATCCTGACACCGGTATTGACCGGTTTTACTTCCATCTACCGCAAATATACTTTCCGTATATTTACCGGATGGGCACCGAAGGCATCGGCTTGGGAAGCGTTGTGAGTGCCGTCGGTAAGATATGAGAATGTCAGAGTTTCGAGCAAAGAAGAGTCAACCAGATATGAGTCAAGAGACGATTGAACAAAACGAGTCGCGCGTCAGTTTTTCCGATTTCGGATTCAAGCGCCCCATCATGCGGGCCATTGAACGGATGGGGTTTCAGGTACCCAGCCCCATTCAGCAGAAGGTGATCCCGCTGATTCTGGAGGGCAAGGACGTGGTGGGCCAGGCCCATACGGGGACGGGCAAAACCGCCGCTTTCGGTCTGCCCGCTTTAAATAACATTGAGTGGCGCAACGGCGTGCAACTGCTGGTGATCACCCCCACCCGTGAGCTGGCCACCCAAGTGAGCGACGAGCTTTTCATGCTGGGGCGGTTTGCGGGTATCCGTACCGTCAGCGTCTACGGCGGGCAGAGTTACCGGCGTCAGCTTGGGCTTATCGCCAAAGGGGCGCAGGTGGTTGTCGCCACGCCGGGAAGACTGCTGGATCTGCTCAGTTCCGGCAAACTCGAAGACTTCAACCCCGCCATCGTGGTGCTGGATGAAGCGGACGAGATGTTGGATATGGGCTTTCTGGACGATATTAAAGAGATCTTCTCCTATCTGCCCCAACAGCGCCAGACCCTGCTCTTTTCGGCCACCATGCCCGAACCCATCAAAGATCTGGCCCGCCACATTCTCTACCAGCCCGAGTTTGTCTCGGTGACCAAAAAAGAGACCACCAACAAGGACATCCGCCAGCTCTACTACGTGATTGAAGAAAAAGACCGTGACGAGGCGATCGTGCGCCTGCTGGAGAAGGAGGAGCCGACCAAGGCGATTGTCTTTTGTCGCATGAAACGCGAGGTTGACCGGGTGGCCGAGATGTTGCAGGCCAGGGGATTCAACGCCCGCGGTCTGCACGGGGATATGGAGATGCGTGATCGCATGGAGGTCATCAAGGGCTTCCGGGGCAAGGAGATCGAGATTCTCGTGGCCACCGACGTGGCGGCGAGGGGGCTCAATATCGAAAAAGTGAGCCATGTTTTCAACTATCACATTCCTTTTGACCCCGAAAGTTACGTCCACCGCATAGGCCGTACCGGTCGGGCGGGCAAAAAGGGGACGGCCATTACGCTGGTGACGCCGCTGGAGTTCAAAGAGCTTGAGCGTATTCGCCAGAAAGTCGGGGCCAAGATGGAGTACGGCTTTGTGGATGCCGATGAACAAAACGGCGAGAATCTGGCGGAACGCTTCATGGAGGCGCTTAGAGAGCAGGAGATTGACCAAAACGCCGTACAGATTTACGAGACCCTTTGCGAGGAGATGGCACCCCAGAAGGTAGCCTATAAGCTCATCTCCATGATTTTGGCCAAAAAGAGCCTGCCCGGCGGTGACGGGATAGGCCTGAGCCGTGAAGAGGTGGAACATCTGATGGCGCTTCAGGGCCTGGAGGAGGAGAAACCCAAAAAGAGCGGCGCACGCCGTCGCCGCCGCAGGTAAGGTGTACGACCTTATTGTTCTGGGGGCCGGGGCGGCGGGACTGATGGCCGTCGCCTCTTTGCCCCGCCGCCGCGTTCTGCTTATTGACCACAACCCCAAACCCGCCGCCAAAATCGAAATCTCCGGCGGTGGATACTGCAACATTACCCATGAACGGCTGGATGAGAGCTTCTATCTGGGCGATCCGCGTTTTATACGTACCGTGTTAAACACATTTGATAACAGACAGTTGTTGGCATGGCTGCAAAAACGGGGATTGACACCCGTCAAACGACCGGGCGGGCAGTGGTTTTGCCGCCATAGCGCCAAAGAGCTTTCCACACTGTTGCGTGAAAGCGCCGCCCACGCCGACTGGGCGCTGGGGCGTGAGATCATAGAACTCTTTCAAACCCCGCGCGGCTTTGGCGTGCGTACAGACCGTGGCGAGTGGCACGGTCGGCGGGTTTTGGTGGCCACGGGAGGGCTCAGCTACCCTAAAATCGGCGCCTCCGGGATCGGTTTTGAGATCGCCCGCGCCTTTGGGCACGAGGTGGTTGCGCCCAGGCCCGCGCTGGTGGGGTTGACCCTCCAAAAAGAGCAGGCCTGGATGAAAACGTTGGCGGGTGTCAGCGTACCGGTGGAGGTGGCCGTGGGGAGGCGGCGCGTGGCGGGCAATTTGCTGTTTGCCCACAAAGGCGTCAGCGGCCCGGCGATACTGGATACCTCTTTGTACTGGAACGGCGGAAAGATCACGGTCGATTTTCTGCCGGGTGTACGCTTAAAGAGCATACTCAAATCCCGCACAAAATCGATCGCCTCCCTTCTGCCTTTGCCCAGGCGTTTGACACGCGCTTTTTTGGAGGCGCAAAATATTCCCAACCTTCCCTACGCGCAACTAAGCGAAGCGCAAAAAGAGCGCCTCTCCTATCTCAAATCCTACGCCTTCGCGCCTGCCGGTACGTTTGGGTATACCAAAGCGGAGGTGACCAAAGGGGGGGTGGCGACCGTTGGAATTGACCCGCTTACCATGCAAAGTCGTCTGGTAGAGGGGCTCTTTTTCGCCGGTGAGGTGGTGGATGTGACGGGCAGGGTCGGGGGGTATAACTTTCAGTGGGCCTTCGCCTCCGCCGTCACGGCGGCGGAAGCGGTGGCAAAGTGTTAGTCGAAGAGCTTTTTCTTGATGGCGACAACGGGAAGCCAGATTTTGGCCAACGCTTTTTTCCAGGGGCTGCCGTCGGAAGCGCGCCAGACCGTGGTGCGGGGTTTCTCGATCGGTTTGTCGTGCAGGGTATAACCGTAGATGGCGAAAGAGGTGCGGTACATCCCTTCGGGGAAATTGGTGGGGTCGTAGCCGTGCAGGGTATAACCGCGGCAGTGCATGATGGCCAGGCGGTTAAAGAGCGGTTCCACTTCGGTCTTCTCGCCGGTACGGGCGTCTTCGAGTTTGAGTGATCCGCCGTACTCGGGTTTCCAGTCTTTGTTCAGATAAAGAAGCAGGTTGAGGTAGCGGTACCAGTTTTTGTTTTTGGGATGGTAGTTGTAGTCCGCGTGCATCTCCAGATGGGCGTTGCCCACACCCAGGTGCAGACCGCCGCCGTGGAAACCGGGATCGAAAAAGATGTTGGCGTCGGTGATGTAGGAGATGAGCTTGGCGAAGCGTTCGCTCAATACGTCGTCGGCGAGTTCCTGGAAGATGGGGCCGAACTCTTTGTAGTTGGGGTATTGAAAGCGGTTTTTGGAAAAAACGGGGTCTTTGATCTTGTACTCCTGGATCGGGCCGAGTTTACGGGCCTCTTCGTAGAGCTGCAGTGCCTTCTCCTCTTCCAGGAAGTCATCGATGGCGATGTGGGGAAACGGTTTGGCGTTGAGAAACTTCTCTCTTAGCTGGTCTTTCTCTTTTTCGAGTCGATCGAAATTGATCATGGTCTGGCTCCTCGTCGATTTGAAATTTATGGTTTGCATAATTTTAGAAAATAAAGCGTTAGTTTTTTATAAAAAACAGGAGAGGCTTTTAAAGAGAAACAAATTTCCTTTGGGCCATAATCTCCTTTATGATCCGTAAAACTTTCAAAAAGCACGATTTACGCCACCACCCGAAACTGGACGCTTTCTTGACCCGTTACAAGATTCCCAGAGAGTATCTTTCGGTCAATCGCAAAGCGGTCGCGAAGGGGTTGTTGATCGGGCTTTTTATCGCCTTTATCCCCATGCCTTTTCAGATGTTGGCGGTTTTGGCGGTCACGCCCTTTGTGCGCTTTAACGTGCCCATCGCCCTGGCCATGTGTTGGCTCTCCAACCCCTTTACCATGCCGCCCATGTACTATATGGAGTATCTGACCGGCTGTAAACTGCTGGGGATGGAGCCGTTGCACCATGTGCAGATGACGATGGAGTGGTTCAAAACCAATCTCGACGATATATTCGTGCCGCTTTATGTGGGGACCTTTTTTTATTCATTTACCGTGGCGCCGGCGGTCTATTTTCTCGTAAACTGGCTCTGGGTACGGTCTGTTCGTCGGGCCCGGGATGAAAACCGACGTTAAAAAAGGAGATTGGTACGGGAGTATCAGAAAAGAGCGGCGGCGGAGTGATATAATCTGTAAAAAAAGAGGAGGAAACGATGGACGCACAACATAAAGAGTTTCAGCGGCACAAAGAGGAGATTATCGAAGAGACGGTGGCGGTGTTCGAGTCGAACCTGAAGATGTTTGACCGAGATATTCCCGAAAACGACGACCGGGAGTCGGCCCGGCTGATTCTCTCGGCCATGGAGGAGGCGATCGCCCGGCTTAAAGAGGAGGTGGAAGCGGGCCGTTACGACGATTTTTGAAAGGGGACGCCATGGCAAACTCAAGCCTGACGGAAGGGGTGGAGGCGTTTCAGTCGGTCCATTTCAAAAAACATGAGAAGGATTTTCTGGAACTGGTCAAAAAGGGGCAAAACCCCAAAGCGCTCTTTATAGGGTGCAGCGATTCGCGGGTGGTGCCCACGCTCATTACCAACACGGGGCCGGGCGATCTGTTTGTCATGCGCAACGTGGGCAATTTCGTGCCCCCCTACAAGCCCGACAATGACTACCACGCCACCGCCTCGGCCATCGAGTACGCCGCGTTTAACCTGGAGGTGAGCGAAATCATCGTCTGCGGTCACAGTGACTGCGGGGCCTGCAAGGCGCTGTTTCAGGACCACAGCGCCTATGCCGACAGGATGCCGCATACGATCAAATGGCTGGAACTGGGCCTGCCCGCCAAGGAGTTGGCGTTAAAGACGGTACCTGAAGGGGATGAGACAGCGCTCAGGGAGGCGACGGAGAAGTTTTCGGTGATCTTTCAGCTGAAAAACCTGATGACCTACCCCAACGTCCGTCGGCGTGTCAAAGAGGGCACGCTCTTTTTGCACGGCTGGTACTATCGGCTCGATACCGGGGAGATTGAGTATTACGACCCGGATGAGCAAGCGTTTTTGCCCATTACCAGGGAGATACAGGCATGACGGTCGGGGTGATCGGCGCGGGCGGGGTAGGCGGCTACCTGGCCGGGGCGCTTATGCGAGGCGGCGCGGAGGTTTTGCTGACCGCGCGGGGCGCGCACGGCCAGAGCATAGCCCAAAAGGGCCTGCGAATAAAAAGCCGCGAGGGGAGTCAAACACTCCATCCGGCCCAAACGGCGCCGTCGCCGGACCATTTTGCGAAGAGGCCGGAGGCCCTGCTTTTTTGCGTCAAGGGGTACGACCTGCAAAAAGCTGCCCAAACAGCCGCCCCGGTCATAGATAAAGAGACCCTGCTGGTGCCCCTTGGCAACGGGGTAGGTAACGGCGCCGTGCTTCGCGCGCTCTACCCGGATAACCCGGTGGCCGAGGGGGTTGTTTACATTGTCTCTCACATCGAGGCGCCGGGTGTCGTGGCGCTCAAAGGCCCGGGGGCCAAAGTGGTGATGGGTGTTGACGGCGCTTTGCCCGCTACGCTCTCGACCCTTGGCCGACACCTGGAGCAAGGCGGCGTAAAGGTGAAACTGAGCGAAGAGATCACCACGGAGGTATGGCGGAAGTTTCTCTTTATCTCCGCCATGGCGACGCTGACCAGCCGGTACGACAAGCCCATGGGGGCCGTGGCGGCTGAGCATGGCGACGCGTTGGCGGCGGTGCTGGAAGAGATTTTGGCGGTGGGACAGGCCGAAGGGGCCCGGCTGGATCATACGGATATCGAGAGGGTTTATCGGCAGTTGGAAAAAGTGCCTTACGATTCGCCCACCTCCATGTGGCTGGACTTTCAGGCCGGGCGCCCCACGGAGCTGGAGGCGTTGACAGGCAAGGCGGTGCACCTGGCCCGAAAGCATGGTGTTGATACGCCTGTTTTGAAAGAGAGTTACGAGATTTTGAAAAGGAAGAGCCGATGACGGCCAATCTGATTGTCATAGTCGTGACCCTGCTGGTGACGATGTTGCTTTTTAGCAAACCGGTGGAAAAGAGCGGCTGGTGGGCGGCGACGGTGATTCCCCTGGCCTCTATCATAGGTAGCGGTTTCTTGGTGATCGCCCCGATTTTGCAGATGAGCGTGGGGAGCCTGGCCGTGGCGGCCATGGGGGCGTTGGTGGCGGCTGCCTATATGATCGGCGGGGCGATTCGTTTCAATATCGAGCGGGTCGAACCCAAGTTGGCGGCGGGTACCCTGCACACCGCGGCATGGGGGGCCGAGAAGCTTTCGGAGTGGGCGCTGGCCTTTGCCTATGTGGTGTCGGTAACTTACTATCTGACCCTTTTTGGCGACTTCTTTTTGCGGGGTATGGGTAAAGTCGATCCCCTGCTGGCCAAGACCATCACGACGGCGGTGATTCTGTTTATCGCCTTTTACGGCGGGCACAGGGGATTTGGGTTTTTGAGCAAATTCGAGGCGCTAAAACTGGGCATCATCGCCGGGTTGCTGGCGGGGTTGGCGTATGGCAACTGGCAGGCTTTCACGCAGGGTGTGTGGCATCTGCCCCCGGAAGGGCAGACACCGGGCTGGCACGAAGCGCGCATGGTGCTGGGTATGCTCATTGTGGTGCAGGGGTTCGAGACCTCCCGCTATCTGGGTGAAAAATTCTCTCCCCAGCTTCGTATCCGTACCATGCGTTACGCCCAGCTTATCAGCGGGGTGATTTATGTGCTCTATATCGCTTTGATGCTCTATTACTTCAACATACCGCTCCCCTCTACAGGGCAGGACACGGCCATTATCTCGCTCTCCAAACACGTGGCGACCGTTTTGCCGGTGATGCTTTTGGCGTTGGCCCTGATTGCCCAGTTTGACGCGGCGGTGGCGGACGCGCAGGGGGGTAGCGGGCTCATTGCGGAGCTGAGCAAAAAGCGGGTAAGTGAAAGCCTGGGGTACTGGCTGATCGCCCTGGGCGGGGTGGCCATTGTCTGGACTTCCAACGTGTTTGAAGTGATCGTTTACGCTTCCAAAGCCTTTGCCGTCTACTATTTTCTTCAGACGGTTGTGGCGGCGATCACGGCGATCACGTCTCCCGAGATTCCCGGCCGCTTTTTAAGGTTTTTCTGGTTTACGCTGGCCGCTTCCGTGGCGTTGTCGGTGGTGGTTTTCGGCATTCCGGCCGGTGGGTAGGGGAGAGCTTCATGCACGATCTGCTCGATCAACTGATCCAATACGGTTATGTGATTCTCTTTTTCTACTCTCTTGGCGGCGGTTTTTTCGCCCTGGCGGCGGCGGGCGTGCTGGCCTCTATGGGAAAAATGGATCTGACGCTCAGCATCGGCGTGGCGTTTGCGGCCAATTTTCTCGGCGATCAGGCCCTGTTGCTCTTTACCCGTGCCAACCGTCATGAGATGATGAACTACCTGAAAAAACACCGTCGCAAACTGGCCTACTCCCACCTGCTGATGAAAAAGTACGGTACGTGGGTGATCTTTTTGCAAAAGTATATCTACGGCGTCAAGACGCTGGTGCCCATCGCCATCGGCCTGACCCGCTACGATGCCTGGCGGTTTGGCGTATTGAATCTGCTGGCGGCGGCGTTGTGGGCCGTTTTGATCGGCGGTTTGGCCTACGTGGGCGGAAAGAGCGTTCTGGAGTTACTGGAAAAAGCCAAGACGCATCCCTGGATTCTGCCGCTTGTCGGGGCTGTGATAGTCGGGGCGTTCGCTCTCTTTTTTCTTCGGATCGGAAAAGAAAAGCGTTGATCCATTTCTTTGGATGTCCGATATAATAGGAACAAGTGAGTTCGAGTCAAAA
>JAADEJ010000094.1 GCA_013153475.1 Campylobacterota bacterium | reverse complement strand
GCACCACCCATGTTTTGGGCGTCACTTCCAACAATACCGCCTCGCTGACAGGCTTGTTGCGGGCGCACACCTCGCCCGGATTGAGAAACAACGCCCCCTCTCTGACAACCGCCCTGAAGCGGTGCAGGTGACCGCAGACAATCAGATCGGCATCGGGGGTAAGATAGAGTGGATGGTGCATCAGTTTGACGCGCAGACGGCCGATAGCAAAGTAGTGGGGCTCGGTATAGAGGGGATAGCGCGACGTCAACGCTTTAAGCGCCGCGTCGTTGTTGCCCAGCACCGCCGTATAGGGCACGCCCGACGCTTCCATATAGGCCAGCGTCTCCTCCGTGCCCACATCACCGGCGTGAATGAGATACTCCGCCCCGTTTGTCAGCAAGATGTCAATCGCACGACGGGCACGCCCCGCCTTTTTGTGGGTGTCGGAGAGAATGCCCAGTTTCACTCGCCATCCTCTCGAATGAAGAATTGAAAATGGAGAATGGAGAATGAAGGATGCCTACTTTTATTATTCATGATATGAGAGAGCGAAGCGACCATCCCCAACTTTTCACTTTTCGTTTTTCACTTTTCACTCGAAGACGCGTTCGCCTCTTCGCGGTGCTTGCACTTGATACACTCAAACACCTCTTTGCCCCTAAAGGTACGTTTGGCCATAAGGTACCCGCACTCGGAACACTTCCGATCCACCGGCTCGAATTTGCTGATGAAGGTGCATTTGGGATAGTTGGCGCACCCGAAGAATTTCCCCCGCCGGGAGTTGCGCTCCAGCAATTCACCGCCACACTCGGGACACTTGACGCTCAGGGCCTTGGGCTTTTCCAACGGCTTGGCGTTTTTACACTTGGGGTAGGCGCTACAGGCCAAAAAAGCTCCCCGCCGGCCGGTCTTGACCACCATGGGCGAACCGCACTTTTCGCACACTTCATCGGTGGTTTGAGGCTGGGGTTTTTCCTCCTCACCCTCTTTGACGATATTTTCGGTGTATTTGCATTTGGGGTAGTTGGAGCAGGCGATAAAGTCGCCGTAGCGACCCGATCGCAGGAGCAGTTCACTGCCGCACTCGGGGCAGTTTCGCCCGATGGGCTCGGCCTTTTTGAGGCTTTTGATCTCTTTTTTGCCTTTCTCCACTTTCTCGATAAAGGGCTTATAAAACTCCAACAATAGCTTTTGCCAATCCACTTTCCTCTCGGCCACCTCGTCCAGCTTCTCCTCCATATTCGCCGTAAAGCCGGTATCGACGATCTCGGGGAAGTGTTTCTCCAGCGTCTCGATCACGGTAAAGGCGATCTCGGTGGGGATGAGCTGGCGCTTTTCAATCTTGAGATACTCTCTGGATACCAGCAGCGAAATGGTCGGCGCGTAGGTACTGGGCCGCCCGATACCAAGGCTCTCCAGTGTCTTGATGAGGCTCGCTTCCGTATAGCGCGGCGGCGGCTCGGTGAAGTGTTGATTGGCGGCAAGCTTTTGCAACGCCGCCTCTTCACCCTCTTTGAGTTCGGGCAGAAGCTTGTCTCTATCATCATAGCCCATCACCCGGTAGAATCCGTCAAATACCAACTTTCTGCCGGTCGCTTTGAAGACGCCGTGCTCACCGCCAAAGAGAATGGTCTGCGACTCCAAAATCGCGTCCGCCATCTGGCTGGCCAGAAAGCGGTTGTAGATGAGGCGGTAGAGTTTGAGCTCGTCGGGGGCCAGGTACTTGGCCGCCAGTTCGGGGGTGAAGTCCAGCCGCGTGGGGCGGATCGCCTCGTGCGCCTCCTGGGCCCCTTTGGCCTTGGAGGTATAGATTTTGGGCTTTTTGGGCAGATATTTTTCACCGTAGGTTCTCAAAACGGTCTCACGGGCGGCGTCGCGCGCCTCTTTGGCGATGTTGAGGCTGTCGGTCCGCATATAGGTGATAATCCCCATCTGCCCCTTGTCGGTCTTGACCCCCTCGTAGAGTTTTTGGGCGATCATCATCGTCTTTTTGGGGCTAAATCCCAGCCGCCCGGAGGCGCTTTGCTGGAGGGTAGAGGTCATGAAAGGGGGCGGCGTGGCGGTTTTGCGCTCCTTTTTTTCAATACTTTTGACCCGATAGCTGTCGGCTTTCAACGCCGCTTCCATTCTATGGGCCTCTTCGCCGCTCTTGATCGTCATTTTGGCGATCTTTTTGCCCTCAAACTCCATCAGCGCCGCTTCGATGTCGGGAGCGAACACCGCATCGAGGCTCCAGTACTCTTCAGGCTTGAAAGCTTTGATCTCCCGCTCACGGTCAACGACGATCTTGAGCGCCGCCGACTGCACCCGACCCGCGCTCAGCCCCTTTTGGATTTTGGACGAAAGCAGGGGGGAGAGCTTGTAGCCCACGATCCGATCCAAAAGCCGTCTCGCCTGCTGGGCGTTGACCTGATCCATGTTGATGGTGCGGGGATTGGCCAGGGCGTTTTGGATGGCGCTTTTGGTAATCTCGTGAAAAACGATGCGCGGAAGCGCCTCGGGATCTTTGCCGATGGCCTTGGCGATGTGATAGCCGATGGCTTCACCCTCTCTATCCTCGTCGGTGGCGATATAGACCTTTTCGCTCTTCTTGGCCAGATCCTTGATCTGTTTGACCACGGCGCTGTGATCCTTGTCCACCCGGTATTGGGGCTCGAAACGCTCATCCTCGATCTTGATACCGAAACTGTGTTTGGGAAGGTCCCGTATGTGGCCTTTGGAAGCGACCACCTCGTACTCTTTTCCCAAAAAGTTTTTGATGGTACGCGCTTTGGCGGGCGATTCGACGATGATCAGGTTTTTCAATGCGGTTTCCTATATTTAATGTATGCGCTCTTGTTGCTTGACGGCTGCAATTCTAACATAACGCGCTCTTAAACCTTTTTAATGATCGGCCGATATATACTTGCAGAAAGCCACACAAAGGATTGAACCATGGCAGATTTTGGAGCGCTCAGTTCCCTGGGACTGGGAAGCGGCGTACTCAATTACGACGTTATCGAAAAACTGAAAGAGGCCGACAAAGCGGCGATGATCGACCCCATTGACAGAAAATACGATCTGACCAAACAGAAAGAGAGCGATCTTTCCAATATCACGATGCTCACCTCGTCGCTCAAAACCTCCATTCTCGACCTGGCCAACGGTACCTTCTACTCCAAGCGACAGGCCAGTGTCATCGGTGACGATGTCAGTGTCAAGGTCAACGACGGCGTCGATCCGCAGGAGATCAGCATGACCGTCAACCAACTGGCGCAACGGGACGTATGGGAATCGAAGGGGTTCTCCGATACCGAATCGGCCGTCACCGACAAAGACACCACCATGACCCTGAGTATCGACGGCACCGATTATACTATCGACGTCAAAGCCGGCACCACGCTGGAGGAGTTGCGGGATCAGATCAACGAAGCGACGGACGGGAAAATAGAGGCTTCCATACTCGATACGGGAGGAGACACCCCCTACAGCCTCATTCTCAAATCGAGCGATACGGGTGCCGCACAGGCCATCACCGCCACGTTCGACGACGGGAACGACAGCACCGATGACGACGATTTTCTGAATCTCTCCAACGTGCAAACGGCACAGGACGCGGAGTTTATCTACAACGGGGTTACGGTCACAAGAGACACCAACACGGTAGACGACCTGCTGGTCGGGGTCACGTTTGAATTGCTCAAAGCCGACAACTCCGCGACCAATACCATCGACATCAGCCAGGATGAACAGGGTATCGCCGATACAATGCAAACCTTTGTCGATACCTACAACAGCTGGATTCAGGCGATGAACGACGCCACGAAGTTTGACGAAGAGGCCGGAACGGCCGGTATTTTCCAGGGTGAAAGCGCCATTCGTCAGCTCAAAACCGATGTCGCCCGCGCCCTGTTCGGCTCCACACCGACAGGTGAAGGTGTCGGTACATACGGTATCAGCGTCAATGAAGACGGATTGATCTCGTTTGACCGCAGCACATTCATGGATGCGCTGGAAAACGATGGCGAAAGTCTGATGAAAACATTCAGCGACGAGAATACCGGTGTCTTTACACGACTCAACCAGGTTCTCGGTGACGCCATCGACCCGATGAACGGATCGCTCTCGCTTCTTGACCAACAATATAAGCGGGATGAAGACCGGCTTCAGGAAGAGCGGGATCGCAACCTGGAAATTCTCGATGCCCGTTACAATACGATGGCTATGCGGTTCGCTATGTATGATGAGATGATCGGCCAGATGAACAACGACTTCATGGCTTTGCAAAGCATGATCGACGCCCAGGCCAACTCCAAAGACTGATTTTTCCCACCGTTTCTTTCATAAGGGAGACCGCGGAGTCTCCCTTTTTTCTTTTCTCTACCGTTTTTTCCAAAAACTTCATTCAAACGCTAAACATTTTTTTTGGCTGACCGATCTATCTGGTAAGAGCAAGGAAGCTCTTGAACCAACTTTCCCAAACCAAGGAGGACATCATGGGATTTCGAATCAACACGAACGTAGCGGCACTCAACGCGCATGCCAACGCCTCGGCCAACAACCGGGCACTGGACAGCTCACTGGAAAAACTCTCCAGCGGTCTTCGTATCAACAAAGCGGCGGACGACGCGTCCGGTCTGG
>JAADEJ010000011.1 GCA_013153475.1 Campylobacterota bacterium | reverse complement strand
TAGGGAATGTTAAACCGCAACACCGCCTGCCGGATCCGTTTGGCATCATCTTTGCTCGCCTTGTTGTCGGAGGTGTTGATCACCATATCGATCTCGCCGTTTTTGAGCAGGTCTTCCACGTTGGGCCGCCCTTCGGAGATTTTGAGTACCACCCTTGAAGCGACACCGGCAGCTTCCAGCACCTTGTGGGTGCCCGATGTCGCCACAATCTCAAAACCGAGCTCCGCGAAAAGCCGGCCGATCTCGCCCGCCTCGTCCTTGTCGTGATCGGTCAAAGACATAAAGAGGGTACCGCCGGCGGGAATGCGGTTTTTGGAAGCGAACTGGCTCTTGGCGAATGAGAGGCCGAAGGTGCGGCTAATGCCCATCACCTCGCCGGTCGATTTCATCTCAGGCCCCAAAATCAGGTCACTGCCGGGCAGTTTATTAAAGGGGAAAACCGCCTCTTTGACGGCGATATGATCTTTGAGACGGGGCTTAAGCACTTTGCCGTCATCCTCAACCACTTTGAAGGTGTCATAGTAGGCCAGCGCCTCACGCAGGTCGCCTTTGACCATCACCCGTGTCGCCACCTTGGCCAACGGCACGCCGGTGGCTTTGGAGACAAACGGCACGGTCCGGCTGGCGCGGGGGTTGACCTCGATCAGATAGATCTCACCCTGGAAAATGGCGTACTGGATATTCAATAGCCCCTTCACGCCAAGCCCCAGGGCGATCGCACTGGTCTGGCGCTCCACCTCTCGCACCAGCTCATCGGAGATGCTGACGGTAGGCAGTGAACAGGCGCTGTCACCCGAATGGATCCCCGCCTCCTCGATGTGTTGCATAATGGAGCCGATATAGACATCCTTCCCGTCGCTGATGGCGTCCACGTCCAGCTCAATGGCGTGATCGAGAAACTTGTCAATAAGCACCGGCGACTCGTTGGAGACGCTCACCGCCTCGTCCATATATTCACGCAGTTCCGCCTCGTTGTAGACGGTGCGCATGGCCCGCCCCCCCAGTACGTAGCTGGGGCGAACCAGCACGGGGTAGCCGATGCGCGAGGCGATGGCAAACGCCTCCTCTTTGGTAAAGGCGGTACCGTTTTCGGGCTGTTTGAGCCCCAGTTTCTCGATAAAGGCCGAAAACTTCTCCCTATCTTCGGCTTCGTCGATCACCCGGGCGCTGGTGCCGATGATTTTGCCGCCGATGGAGGTGATCTTCTTGGCCAGTTTCAACGGGGTCTGACCGCCAAAGTGCACAATGATGCCGTCGGGTTTTTCCGTCTCGATCACCTGGCGCACGTGCTCAAAGTCGATGGGATCGAAATAGAGCACGTCGCTGGTGTCGTAGTCGGTGGAGACCGTTTCGGGGTTGCAGTTGTACATGATGGAGGTCATCCCCATGTCTTTGAGGGCAAAGGCGGCATGGACACAGCAGTAGTCAAACTCGATCCCCTGACCGATCCGGTTGGGCCCGCCGCCGATAATGAGCACCTTGCCGCTCTTCTCTTCGGGCTTGCGGCCGGCGTTTGGCAGGGCCATAATGTTGGTGGAGGAGTAGAGATAGGGCGTCAGCGCCTTGAACTCGGCGGCGCAGGTATCTACCTCGTGATACTCCAGCTCGATGCCGTGGCGCTTTCTGGCGGCGTAGACATCGTTTTCACTCAGGTCCAGCCCCTCTTTGGCGTTGATGATTTTGGCGATCATCATGTCGCTAAAGCCGTCGGCCTTGAGACGGCGCAGGGCCTCGGCGTCGTGCAGGGTCTCGACGGTGACGCCTTTTTCGCTCTCGACAATGTCATGAATCTGGCGCAAGAACCAGGGATCAATCTTGCTCAGCCCAAAGACCTCCTCCACGCTCATGCCCTCACGAAACGCCTGGGCCACATAGAGCAGGCGGTCGGCGTTGGGACGGCGAATCTCGCGCTTGAGGGTCTCGGCGTCACACACAACCGGGTCAAACCCCGACAACCCCGTCTCCAGTGAGCAGAGCGCCTTTTGCACCGACTCTTTGAAGGTTCGGCCAATGGCCATCACCTCGCCCACCGACTTCATGGAGGTCGTCAACGTGCTGTCGGCCATCGGGAACTTCTCGAAGGTAAAGCGGGGAATCTTGGTGACAATATAGTCAATCACCGGCTCGAAGCTGGCCGGCGTGCCGGTGATGTCGTTTTTGATCTCATCCAGCGTATAGCCCACCGCCAGTAGTGTCGCCACTTTGGCGATGGGATACCCCGTGGCTTTGGAAGCCAGCGCCGAGGAGCGGGAGACCCGGGGATTCATTTCAATGACGATCATCCGTCCCGTCTCGGGGTTGACCGAAAACTGCACATTGGAGCCGCCCGTATCCACGCCGATCTCACGCAAAATGGCGAAACTGGCGTCACGCATACGCTGGTACTCTTTATCGGTCAGCGTCAACGCGGGCGCGACGGTAATGGAGTCGCCCGTATGCACCCCCATGGGGTCAAGGTTTTCAATAGAGCAGACAATGATGCAGTTATCCTCCCGGTCGCGGATCACCTCCATCTCGTACTCTTTCCACCCCAGCAGACTCTCTTCGATCAGAATCTCGCTAATTGGGCTCGCCTCCAGCCCCGCGGCGGCCAACTGCTTGAACTCGTCAATGTTGTAGGCCACGCCGCTACCGCCGCCGGCCAGCGTGTAGGAGGCGCGGATAATAAGCGGAAACCCGATCTCTTCCGCCGCCGCCATCGCCTCGTCCATGCTGTAGGCGTAACGGCTTTGGGGCAGGTCCATCCCGATCTTGATCATCGCCTCTTTAAAGGCCTGGCGGTCTTCACCCTTTTTGATCGCTTCGGGGTTGGCGCCCAGGAACTCCACGCCTTTTAACATCCCCTTCTCAAACATACTCATGGCCACGTTCAGCGCCGTCTGACCGCCCATGGTGGGCAAAATGGCGTCTACCTTCTCTTTTTCGATAATGCGGGCGATCACCTCTTCGGTGATGGGCTCGATATAGGTGCGATCGGCGAACTCCGGGTCGGTCATGATGGTGGCGGGGTTGGAGTTGATAAGCACAACCCTGTATCCCAGCTCTTTGAGGGTCTTGGCGGCCTGGGTGCCGGAGTAGTCGAACTCACAGGCCTGGCCGATGACGATAGGGCCGGAGCCGATAAGAAGAATGGTCTGGATATCGGTGCGTTTGGGCATAAAGAGGCACTCCTGAGAAGAATTTCTCTATTTTACAAAAAAGCCTCTTAAAAACTGATGTTGCCCCGCCTCTTTTCCGAAAATTCAGGGGGTTGGACGTAGCGAAGACGCGTGAGCGGCGGCGACGCGACAGGTCGCATCACCCCCGCCAGACCACCCAGATGAAGTCGGGGTGCAACGTATCGCCGAAAAGCTCGATCTCGGCGTTTTTGAACCCCTGCATTTTACGAATTCCTATAACTTTGCCCACCGGCATACCGGGCGGAAATATTCTGTCCAGTCCGCTGGTGACGACCATGTCGCCGACGGCGATCCGCATCCACTCGGGAATGTATTTGACCGTCATGTGCTTCGCGTCTTTTCCCATGGCGATGCCCGGCGCCCGAACCTTTCCCACGTAGACGGCGAAACTACAGGCGGGATCACCGGCCAGAAGCACCATGGGCCGTCCCTTCTCCGGGACAACGATGCCGACGGCCTTGCCGTTTCGCAACGCCCCCCGATCCCGAACGGGTGAAAAGCCGGCGAAAGGCTCCAGCCAGATCCGTTGGAAATTTCCCGGTCGCGCGTATCCGAGCGCGCGCACCGGAATCGCCGTCACGTTGGTGTCGTCCTGAACCCCTCCGCCCCGACGCAACGCCCGGTAGGCCGCGGCGTCCGCTTTGCATCGGGTCAACGCCACCGTCAACCGTTTCTCCCGCGCCTTCAAACGGGCAATCGTCTCGGCCTGTTTGAAGTAGGCGTCCAGGCCCTCCTGAACGCCGGATCTGAAATCAACGAAACTATCCTGTACCGTCGTCGCCAACATGGCGATCGCCTCACGCAAAAAAGGGGTCAGGTAAACCAGCGCGCCAAGCAACAACGCGCCGAGCAGCAGAGGAATACGGGCAAGTATCTGGCGTCGCATCAAAACCGCACCGTCACCGCCCGGTCAGAATCAGTCATAGGAGAGTTGTTGGAGCAGATCAATCTCTTCCAATGCCCGCCCGGTTCCTTTGGCCACCGCCAAAAGGGGCTCCTCGGCCACGTAGACCGGCAGTTTGACAATATCGGAGAGATATTTGTCAAGCATCCGTATCAGTGCCCCGCCGCCGGTGAGCACGATGCCGTTTTCGACAATATCACCCGCCAGATCGGGCGGCGTCTCCTCCAAAATCCCTTTGAGCGCCTCGCCGATCTCACGCAGCGGCTCTTTCATCGCCTCTCTGGCGTCTTCGCTACTGATCTCGATGGAGTTGAGCAGACCGCTGACATTATCCCGGCCGTTGATGACCATGGTCAACTCCTCCTCCAGCGGCAGGGCACTGCCCACCTCGATCTTGATCTCCTCGGCCACCCTGTCGCCGATAAGGAGGTTGTACTTGCGCTTGACGTAATCGGCAATGGCCTGGTCGATCTTGTCGCCGGCGGTGCGGATGGACTTGGAGATCACCAACCCGCCCAAAGAGACCACGCCGATCTCTGTGGTACCGCCGCCGATATCCACGACCAGGTTGCCGTGGGGCTCCTTGACGGGCAATCCCGCGCCGATGGCCGCCGCCATGGGCTCCTCGATCAAAAAGACCTCCCGCGCGCCGGCCGAAAGGGCCGACTCGCGCACCGCCTTGCGCTCCACCTGGGTCAGGCCGAAGGGAACGCAGACAATGATACGGGGGCGGATGAAGGCGGTACGGTGATGGGCCTTTTCGATGAAGTAGCGGATCATCTTTTCGGTAATGTCAAAGTCGGCGATCACTCCGTCTTTCATGGGGCGCACCGCCCGGATGTTACCCGGCGTCTTGCCCACCATCTCTTTGGCCTCGTGCCCCACGGCCAGCACCTGTTCCCGGCCCATCTTGTCGCTTTGAATCGCCACCACCGAAGGTTCGTTGATGATGATCCCCTCCCCCTTGACCAGCACAAGGGTGTTGGCCGTTCCCAGGTCGATGGCCATATCGTTGGAAAAGACTCCGATCAGTTTGTCGAAAAACATTTACGCGCTCTTTTTGGTTTTTTTGATCCGAAGCGGTTCCGCCCCGTTCTTGACGGTCTCTTCGGTAATGACAATCTCGTAACCCGCGTACTCAGGCAGGTCAAACATAATATCCACCATGATCTCCTCGATAATGGAACGCAATCCCCTGGCGCCGGTTTTGCGGGCGATGGCCATCTCGGCGATCGCCTCCAGGGCCGCCGGCTCGAAGACCAATTCCGCCCCGTCGATGGCAAAGAGTTTCTGATACTGCTTGACCAGGGCGTTTTTGGGCTCGGTGAGAATGCGGACCATATCCTCCTTGGTGATCTCATTCAGTGTGGCGATAACGTGCAGACGGCCGATCAACTCGGGAATAAGACCGTAACTGACCAAATCATCCGACTCGACGTAGTGAAGCACCTCCTGATCGTCCATCTTGCCCCGCTTCTCCTGGTTGAAACCCAGCACGTTGCCGCCCAGGCGCCGTTTGATGATATCGGCCAGGCCGTCGAAAGCGCCGCCGCAGATGAAGAGGATGTTGGAGGTGTCGATCTGAATGAAATCCTGGTTGGGGTGTTTACGCCCCCCTTTGGGCGGAATGTTGACCACACTCCCCTCAATGATCTTCAATAGCGCCTGCTGGACCCCTTCGCCGGAGACATCGCGGGTGATGGAGCGGTTTTCGCTCAGGCGCGAGATTTTATCCACCTCGTCAATAAACAGAATCCCCTGCTCCGCCTTTTTCACGTCGCCGTCGGCGGCCTGAAGCAGACGGGTCAGGATATTCTCCACATCCTCTCCCACATACCCGGCTTCCGTCAGGCTCGTGGCGTCGGCGATGGCGATGGGGACATCGAGAAACTTGGCGATGGACTGGGCCATCAGGGTCTTGCCGCTTCCGGTCGGGCCGATGAGCAGTACGTTGGACTTGGCGATCTCGGTGTCGTCGTCCTCTATAACCCCCTGCTTGAAGATCCGCTTGTAGTGGTTGTAGACCGCCACCGCCAGAATCCTTTTGGCCCTATCCTGCCCGATCACGTACTGATCCAGCGCCGCTTTGAGCTCTCTGGGCGTCAGGAGCTCCCGGTCGACCGATTCGATCTCTTCGTCCACGTCGCCCATGATGATCTTGTAAGCCGACAGGACGCAGTTTTTACAGATATAGACGCCGTTACCCGCCAGAAGGGGGTTGCCCTCGCTGTCGGGAGCGCCGCAGAAGCTGCAGCACTTCCGGTGGTCGTTCTGGTTGTTCATGCTTTCGTTTTCCTCTCAAATGGTATGCCGCGTTTGGTCTCCAAAACAAAACGGCACATCTTCCTGACCTCTTCGCTTCGGGTCTCGTTTAACAGGCGTTCCGCCGTCTCCTTCAGGGGTTTTCCCCGCTCAAAAAGCTCTTTGTAGGCTGCGCGCACGGGATCGATGGCCTCTCGGGGAAAAGCCCGTCTCAAACCCGTCAGGTTCAGACCGCGCAACACCGCCCGGTTCCCTTCGGCCAGGCAGTAGGGGGGCACGTCCTGACTCAACGCCGACGCGCCGGCGATCATGGCCAGTTCGCCCACCTTGACAAACTGATGGATCGGGGTCAACCCGCCCACCACCACGCCGTCGCCGATCTCCACATGGCCCGCCAGCGTGGCGGCGTTGGCGAAAATACAGCGGTTACCGATACGACAGTCATGCGCCACGTGCACATACCCCATAAAGAGATTGTCGTCCCCGATACGCGTCACGCCGCCGCCCCCTTCGGTACCGGGGTTGATAAGGGTGAATTCCCGAATCTTGTTGCGGTCGCCGATAATCAGTTGCACCTTCTCGCCGTGAAACTTCAGATCCTGCGGGATGGAACCGACCACCGCGTGGCTGAAGATTTCGCAATCCTGGCCGATTGTCGTCTCGCCCTCGATCCGCGCGCACTGGCCGATGACGGTACGATCGCCGATACTCACCTCCGCGCCGACATAGGCGAAAGGGCCGACCACCACATCCTCGCCAAGTTTCGCCCCGGACTCCACGATGGCCTGGGGATGAATCCGCGTCGCCATTATTTGTCCACGATCATCGCTTTAAGCTCGGCTTCGGCCACCAGCTTCTCATCCACATAGGCTTTGCCCTCCAGCACCCAGATGGCCCCTTTGTGTTTCAAGACATTGAGCCGGTAGACCAGCTGATCGCCGGGGCGGACGGGATGGCGAAACTTGCACTTGTCGATGCTCATGAAATAGACCACTTTGTCCTGCGTATCGGCCTGTTCGTCGCCGCTCATGCTCTGAAAGGCCAGAATACCGCCCGCCTGGGCCATACCCTCGATAATCATGACACCGGGATAGATGGGGTGACCGGGGAAATGCCCCTCAAAAACCGGCTCGGAGATAGAGACGTTTTTGTACGCCTCGATCGATTCGCCGTTTTGAACGTCGACCACGCGATCGACCAGCAAAAAGGGATAGCGGTGGGGAAGAATTTTCTGAATCTCTACAACGTCAAGCATGGTGGGAATCCTTGCGAAAAAAGTACCCGATTTTATCACAACGGGACTAATATTTCTCTGACATCCCTCCATGTAACGCTCTCAATAAAGATCTCCACCCGCCCTTCGGGGATCTCCTCGACCACAATGAGCGGCGAAAGATCCCACGGGCCCATCCCCGCGTTTTCCCTTATTTTCACCTCTTCTTCAAAAGGGGGCGGATCAAACAGAAGCGACGCGACCGAATCATAGTGCCGACCGCTTAGCGTGTTGTAACGCGCCAGGGTCATAAAAACGACCTCTTCGCGGTTGAAATACCCCTGCCCTTCCTCTACAACTTCCACCCGCCCGTTGGTGTAACGCCGCTTCATCACGGAGTAGGGAAGAATGTGCGAGGGCACCGTTCTTTTTTTAACCCGTACCCAACCGTAACGCAGGCGCCAATTCAAGAGCTTCCTACGCACGATACGATACTCTTGTCCCGCCTCTTCCAACGCTTTTCGCGCCTCATAAAGCGCCAGCC
The DNA here is from genome assembly GCA_013153475.1 of Campylobacterota bacterium. Lineage (GTDB taxonomy): Bacteria > Campylobacterota > Campylobacteria > Campylobacterales > Hydrogenimonadaceae > Hydrogenimonas. Next base: position 11,432 of record JAADEJ010000011.1, on the reverse strand, counting down.
TCTCCTCGATGGAAGCGGGCAGTACCCGCCCGTCCAGGGGAGCGTAGAGCTCGTCCGCCTCACTGCCCTGCTCGTTACGCTGTTGGGTCAATCCAAAGAGACAACCGCAATAATCCTGCCGATAAAGGCGCGCCTTTTTGGCCTCCTCCTGTTGGCGCTGGGTACCGCCGCCGACACGATAGTCAACCGTCACGAACGCCACCCCTTCCCGTTCGGCGATGGCCTCACCGGCGGCACGGAGCTGGTCAATCGACTTTTTGGGACTGGTCAGCAGGGTGCTGGTCATGCGTGTTTGGCCAAGCTCCGCCGCCTTTTTGGCGCTGACGGCAAAACGCTTCTCAAAACAGATGGTGCAACGCGACCCCTTCTCGGGCACGTGCTCATGCCCCCGTACCGCCGCCAGCCAACTTTCGTAATCATACGGCCCTTCAATGAGCTCGACGCCAAGCGCCTCGCAACTGCGGCGCACATCCATCAGCCGTAGCAGATACTCGCTATAGGGGTGGATGTTGGGGTCGTAGAAAAATCCCACGAGCGGTTCATCGGGAAAATCCTCCCGTAACCGCTTTAAAAAGTAGTGGCTGTCGACGCTACAGCAGATATGGACCAGCATCTACGGCGCGATCCCCGCCGCCTCTTTGGCCAGATCATCGAGCATGGGGCCCAGCGTTTTTTGGAGTTTTCGCTCACACCGCACCGGTACCCGGTGACGCCAATAGAGATAGAGCGGACCGTTGTACTCGATATGGGTTTTACCCTTTTTGTCGGTAAAGACCAGCATCTTCATGGGCAGATCGAGCCCGATGGTCGGGGCGCAGCCGATCAGCCTGGCATCGGTTTTGGGGTCGCCGAAAATAAAGAGCTTCATGGGCGGCATTTCTATACCCGCGCTTTTGGCTTCATCGGCATGGTCGATGACGCTAAAAAGTCGAATACCCCGATCACGCAAAATCTTCACCAGCCGACGTCCCGTCTCATCGGTATCGTAACGGCTCACATAATCGACAATTCCGTTTTTGGCCGCCAGCGGCAAAACCATCATGCCGATAATCCACCATCTTCTCATGCCTCTTCCTCCAACTCTTGTAACCACACAGCCGCCACGGCGTCGCTGGGCATACGCCAATCACCCCGGGGCGAGAGGGCGATGGTACCCACCTTCGGCCCGTCAGGCAGACAACTGCGCTTAAATTGCTGGGAAAAGAAGCGGCGCAAAAAGAGCGCCAGCCACTTTTTGATCTCCGTCCGCTCATACCTGCCGGCAAAGGCTATTTGGGCAAGCAGAAGAATTTTGGAGGGCGTCGCGCCGCTTTTGATGAAGTGATAGAGAAAAAAGTCGTGCAGTTCATAGGGCCCCACCGTCTCTTCGGTCTTTTGGACAATCTCATCTTTCTGATGGGGCAGAAGCTCCGGGCTGACGGGGGTGTCAAGAATATCCTCCAGCACCGCCCGCAATCGGGGGTAGGCCTCCTGCGCCGCCCAGGCCACCATGTAGCGCACCAGGGTCTTGGGAATACCGATGTTGACCGCATACATACTCATGTGATCACCGTTATAGGTGCTCCACCCCAGCGCCGCTTCGCTCAGATCCCCTGTCCCGATCACAATACCCCCCACCTTGTTGGCCAGATCCATCAGAATCTGCGTCCGCTCCCTTGCCTGCACATTCTCAAAGACCACGTCGTGGCTTTCGGGATCGTGGCCGATATCTTGAAAATGTTGCAGGCAGGAGGGGGTAATATCGATCTCCCGCAGGCTCACACCCAATTGGGCGCAGAGGGTTTTGGCGTTGTTGAGGGTACGCCCCGTGGTACCGAATCCGGGCATGGTGACACAAAGAATCTTCTCTTTCTCAAGCCCCGCCTGCTCATACGCCCGCGCCACGGCCAGCAGCGCCAGGGTCGAGTCCAACCCGCCGGAAATGCCGATAACACAGCGGTCGGTACCGATATGGCGCAGGCGTTTTCTTAGCGCCGTCGTCTGAATGGCGAAGATCTCCCGACACCGTTCGCTCCGCCGCGCGGGATCGGAGGGGACAAAGGGGTGGGGGTCTATAGAGCGGCTTAGCTGTTTGGGCGCGGGAAGCGGGGGCATCTGAACACGACGCCACGCCCCTGCCTGGGGCGCATCGGCGTAACCGCTCTCGCTTCGGCGCGCCGTCTCAAGCCTTTGCAAATCAATCTCGGCCGTGACATAACGGCTCTCGAAGACAAAGCGCTCGGTTCGCGCCAACAGTACACCGTTTTCAAAAATCATGGCGTCCCCGCCGAAAACCACGTCGGTGGTCGACTCTCCGGGCCCGCAGGAGGCGTAAAGGTAGGCCGCCAGACAGCGGGCACTCTGCTGGGCCACCAATGCCCGGCGGTACTCGCTTTTTCCCACCATCTCGTCACTGGCCGAGAGGTTAACCAGCACATTGGCCCCCGCCGCGGCCTGGCTGGAGCTGGGAGGCAGGACGCTCCACAGATCTTCGCACACTTCCACCCCCATGCAAAGCGCCCCGTGCTCAAACAGCAGGTCAACCCCAAAGGGCACCTCCTGCCCCGCCAGCCGGATACTGCGTCCCGTCACCTCCGCGCCGGAAGCAAACCAGCGCTTCTCGTAATACTCCTTGTGCTCAGGCACGAAGGTTTTGGGCACCACCCCCAACAAACGGCCGCCGCCGATCACCGCCGCGACGTTATAGAGCCGTCCGCCAAGCGGCAGGGGAAGCCCCACCACGGCCACGCCCCGCAACTGGCTCGAAAGCGCGAGCAGGCTTTCAAGCCCCGCCTCCACCGCCTCATGCAAGGCGACCTGGAAAAAGAGATCCCCGCAACTGTAGCCGCTGAGCCCAAGTTCGGGAAAAAGCGTGATCGCCGCCCCCTCCTGGGAGGCCGCTTGCCACACCGTGGCCGTCTCTTTGACGTTAAAGGCCACGTCACCCACCCGCACCTCGGGCACGGCCACGGCCACCCTGTAAAAACCGTACGATGTCAAATCCGTTATTTTCATGGGATAATTATAATCCAAATTTTATTCTACGCACTCGTCAAGTTCCAGCACATCGCAGGCCCAACCGTTGCGTCCGCCCTTTTTGACACGGTACATCAACGCGTCACACCGCGAGTAGATACAGGCCGCGTCCGGCAGATGCCCGACCGCCGGTTTGCAAAAGACCGCTCCCAGCGATACGGTGACACACCCGTAATTCTCGTTTCCTTCATGCACGATGCCAAGTGCTTCGATTCTTTTGACCACACTCTGTGCCATAGCGGGCATCTGACTCTCTTTGATATTCTCCAGCAAAAGGCCGAACTCCTCCCCGCCCAACCGGAAAATGGCGTCGGTCTCACGCCGAAACATACCTTTGACGGTTTCGGTAATCTGTTTAAGTACCTCGTCACCGGCGAGATGACCGTAGCGGTCGTTATACTCTTTGAAGTGGTCCACGTCAAAGACCATGAAGACAAACGGCGTCAACTCACGGGAAGCCCGGGCGATCCGTTCCTTCATCATACGGTTGAAAGCCCGCCGGTTATACGCGCCGGTCATGGGATCCAGCAAGACCAACTCCTCCAGTTTTTTATAGGGGGTCAGATCTTTGCGGATCACCATGATCTCACGCAAAACCCCTTCGGCGTTTCGTATGGGCACCACTGTTTGGGAGACCCAATAGGTCTCTCCGCTCTTTGTCACCCCCTCCATCAGCTCGTCAAAACAGGTCTCTCCCCGTTGTAACGCCTGCCACATCTGCCGATCGCCCAAAATACGGGAACGTTTCCCCACAAGCTCCTCTTTTTTGTAACCGGTCAACTCCTCCAGGGCCTGACTGACATAGATGATCCGCCCGTTCGCGTCGGCCCGGCACATCAAAACGTAACGGTTGACAATCTCCATGGTGCGTTTCAGTTCCTTGGCCAACCGCCTGCGTATCCGAATCTGCCGACGCATCAGAAGAATGACGACGGCGAAAAGAAGGGCGATACCCGAAACGATCGCCAGCGGCTGCCACATCAGCTCTTTGGTCTCCACCTTGATCTCTACCGGCTGCCACCGGTTCCAGATGGCGCGACGCTGATCGGAATCGATCCGGCTCAATCCCTTGTTGAAAATAGCGACCGCTTCCGCGTAATCGTTACGGAACATCGCCTTGAGGGGAAACGTCTCTTTGAAAGGGGTGAGAATTTTCAGTTGGGGAAGGTGGCGCTCCACAATGAAATATTTCAGGGTGGGAAGAATGTCGGCCACCGCATCCACCTCGCCCTTCTCCAGCAATGCCAGTCCCTCTACCGTATCGGCGACGGTTTTGATGCGCAACTGGGAGTATCGACGCAAAATCTTCTCCGCCGTATAATCTTTGCCCACCGCCACGGTCAACCGGTCGCCCCTTCCAAAACGAAACTCCCGGGCCACACGGGGCCACATGACCATACCGAACCGATAAACCCCGTAAGGATGACTGAACAACGCATATTTTCGTCGCGCCGGCGTCTCTCCCGTCGCCATGGCCATGTCAAGACGTTTGTGGCGCACCGCATCCAAAACCTCCGACCACCGTTTATAGGGCACATAACGCATCAAAAGACCGGTATGACGGAAAACGAGCGAGAGATAGTCCTGAATCATTCCGCGCATACCGTCGGTATCGGGAATGGTAAAGGGGGGCCAGAAAGTCTCGCTGTAGGTGATCACGTGATCGGCCATCCACTGCCGTTCTTCGGCACTGATCAGGCCGTTGTGTTCCAGAAACAGAGGATCCACGCCGTCCGTGAGAGATTGCCGAATCACCATCCGGTTGCTACTGAGAAACCGCTGAAGCATCAATTCCAGTTTCTCCATCCGCAAAAGGCCCAGCGAATCGTCCGGCCGACCGGCGTATTTCCGGCACGCTTTCGCCTCTTTCACCAATGCCTCGACCGAAGAGCCGATATGCCACCGCTCTTTCAGAAGACGGGCCGACTCCTCGATATGGGTCAATGCGTAACGCCACCCCCTGATCGTCGCCATCATAAAGCGGCGCGCCTCGACGGGGTGGGAACGCCAGAAACGGCGGGAAGTCACGATGAGATCATCATAAAAATCGTAACCGTATCCGGCGGGATCGATGACGGCATAACGAAAAGCCCCCTCCCCTTTCTCTTCCGGCCCTTCGTCACCGGCGAAAAGATCCACGGCGCCGTGTTCACACGCCTCAAACGCCTCCATATCCCTGGGCAGAATGGTTATATTGTCGTCACCGTCGAAGAGAAAAAGAGAGACGGCGGAGCGACCGACCGTCTGGGGAGTGAGAAAGACCTGATACCCTTCCAACCCCACCCTGTTTTCACCGGCTTTTCTTTTGACAAGCAGGTGCATGGGAGTATGCTCGAACAACGCCCCCAGAAGAACCAGCGGCGCACCTTCGGCAACCTCCCTGACCACACCCGAAAAATCGACACCGAATTCGGCCTTCCCGGCTGCGACCAGCGTGGCGGCGTTCCGGTTGTCTCCCCGTCCCATCGGCACAATGTCTACACTCAGCCCGGCATCGCGGTAAAACCCTTTATGCACCGCCACGTAAAAAGCGGCCGCGGAGAAGCGGGGCGTATGCCCCAACTGAATTTTAACGGGATAGAACTCCGCCGCCGTTACATATGTACAGAGTGTCAGAAAAAGGAAAAAAAGGCGCATCCGTTCTATCCCGTTCCGTATACCGTCAGGATCGCTTTTCGTGAATTTCGATTCCTTCGATCGTATCGTTCTGATCGATGGCGTCGAGTGTCAACATGCTGTCGGCGTCATCCTCTTCTATCCCGCCAAAAACGGTATGCACACCGTCAAGATGCGGACAGGGCGCGAAACAGATAAAAAACTGGCTTCCGCCTGTATCTTTGCCCGCATGGGCCATGGAGATGGTGCCTTTGAGGTGTTTGTGGGTGTTTTTTTCCGTCTCGCAGGCAATGGCCCAGCCGGGACCGCCGGTACCGGGCATACCCGAAGCGCCTTCGCGGGTGTTGGGGCAACCGCCCTGGGCCATGAACCCTTTGATGACGCGGTGGAACTTCAACCCGTCGTAAAAACCCTCTTTGGCCAATGTAGCGAAGTTGGCCACGGTATTGGGAACCTCTTCGGGATAGAGCTTGAGCCAGATATCCCCTTTATCGGTTTTGATTTTTGCGTATTGAAATGATTGAAGGGTCGCATCGTCATAATCGTAGGTTTTCAGTTTTCTTCCGAACATGGTCAAACTCCTTATAATTTATGGAAGTGCGGATTATATCATGTTTGGGTTACAGCGAAAATTCTCCATTTGATCGTCGAAAGTAGAAGGTGAATTTTCCGCATCCACCGTTTGTACAACGGTGTTTCCACCTGCTCGATCCAACAAAAAAGCTCATTCAACTCTTCCCGTTCACGTCGCGTCAGATTGCTCATGCAGTGCCTTTATCTTTTTGACTACGCGCACAATTTCATCATCATCCAACTCCCCAAGCATCTGCATCAACGCTTTGGCCGCCAACGGCTGCGCTTTGCCCGTACGCCAGTCCTGATACGTCCGCATGGAGATCCCCAGGAACTCGGCCATACGCTTTTGCGAGATCTTTCGACCCATATTTTTGGCCTCCAGGGCATTGTGGACAATGTTGAAAATGTCGCTAACTACCATTCGCAGTATTTTACTTGCCCAAACTGTTATGCACATTAAATTGTGTGAAATTAGAATATAAATAGATATAAATACCACTATTCTTTCTATAATCTACATTTTACATACTGTTCTATAAGTATTAATCTTCTATTTTAGTATTTTTATACTAATTATATACATTTTTCCGTGTATTTCTAATGAGAGCAACCTTGCAAAAATCGATTAACCCCTCCTGTCTTGAAAAACTAAGAGAAAAGTCGGCACAATAATCCCAACCGACTTTCAGCAAGGAGCGATCATGCCCGCAAACGAGATTTACTTTCCCAACCGCGCCTTCGCCAAAGAGGCGCGCGTTAAAAATATGTGCGAATACAAGGAGCTCATGGATTGGGCCAAAGAGGATTACGAAGGATTCTGGGACCACTGGGCCAAGGAAAAGATCGAGTGGTTTGCGCCCTACCATACGGTGCTGGACGAAAGTAACGCCCCTTTTTACAAATGGTTTGTTGGCGGCAAGCTCAACGTCTGCTACCAGTGTGTCGATCGCCATATCAAGGTGCGCAAAAACAAAGCGGCCATCATCTTTGAAGGGGATCGGGGCGACAAACAGGTTATTACCTACCTGGAGCTTTACAAAAACGTCAACCGCTTCGCCAACCTTCTTAAAAACGAGTTTGGCGTCAAAAAAGGGGATCGGGTGGTGCTTTATATGCCCATGATTCCCGAAGCGGCCTATGCCATGCTGGCCTGCGCGCGCATCGGGGCGATTCATTCGGTGGTTTTTGGCGGCTTTAGCGCTGAGGCACTGAGAGATCGCATCATCGACGCGTCAGCCAAAGTGGTCATCACCGCCGACGGGGCGTATCGCAAAGGCAAGCCCTATATGCTCAAACCCGTCGTCGATACGGCCCTGGAAGAGGGATGCGAAAGCGTGGAAAAGGTACTGGTGGTTCAGCGCAACATGGAAGATCTGGTCTGGGTAGAGGGGCGCGACTACAGCTACAACGAACTCATAGGCCTGCAAAGCGACGTGTGCGAACCGGAGGTGATGGATAGCGAAGATCCCCTCTTTTTGCTCTACACCTCCGGCTCCACCGGCAAGCCCAAAGGGGTTCAACACGCCCAGGCGGGCTACATTCTGTGGGCGCAGATGACGATGGAGTGGGTGTTTGATGTCAAAGAGAACGACACCTACTGGTGTACCGCCGACATCGGCTGGATTACGGGGCATACCTACATCGTCTACGGCCCGCTGGCGGCGGGTGCGACGACGGTGATGTTTGAGGGCGTACCCACCTATCCCGACGCGGGACGGGCCTGGAAGATGGTGCAAGAGTACGGCATCAACCAGTTCTACACCGCCCCCACCGCCATCCGCGTCTTGCACAAAACGGGCGAGAACGAACCCGACAAGTATGACCTAACCAGCCTCAAGGTACTCGGCACCGTGGGCGAGCCGATCGACCCGCCGGCGTGGAAGTGGTACTACGAAAAAGTGGGCGGCGGCCGGTGTGCGATTGTGGATACCTGGTGGCAGACCGAAACGGGCGGCCATATGATCAGCCCACTTCCCGGCGCCACCCCCATCAAACCCGCCTGCGCCACCTTCCCACTGCCCGGCATCATGGCCGAAGTGATCGAGCCGGACGGCACCCCCGTCAAACCGGGCGAACAGGGACTGCTTTGCATCACCAAACCCTGGCCCAGCATGATCCGCACCATCTGGGGCGATCCGGAGCGCTTTAAAAAGAGCTATTTCGGCGACGCCAAAAAGAACGGCAAACCGGTCTACTTCTCTGGCGACGGCGCCGTGGTGGATGAGGATGGCTACATCACCATCACCGGGCGGGTAGACGACGTCATCAACGTCAGCGGCCACCGCATGGGCACCGCCGAGATCGAAGCGGCCATTAAAAAACACCCCCACGTGGCCGAAGTGGCCGTGGTGGGCAAACCGGATGAGATCAAGGGTGAGAGTATCTTCGCCTATGTCGTGCTTAAAGACGTAAAAGACACTTTTGGCGAAGAGGCGGAGCTGGCCAAAGAGATCAACGAGGTCATCGCCCGCGAAATCGGCAACATCGCCAAGGCCGATACCATCAAAGTGGTCCCGGGCCTGCCCAAGACCCGCTCGGGCAAGATCATGCGCCGCATCCTGCGATCCATCGCCAAAGGCGAAGAGATCAAACAGGACATCTCCACCCTCGAAGACCCCTCCATCGTCGCCCGTATCCAAACCTGCGTCATCGGCTAAGCCCCAAAGGCTTGGCCGTGCTATAATCCGAAATAAAAAAGGCTTGGCATGGAACTTTGCGTAGCGCTTGATCTGCCGGATCGTATGCTCAACCTGGCGCTGGCCGAGAAGCTGGTAGACCACGACATTTGGCTGAAAGTCGGTTTCCGATCCTTTATCCGCGACGGCAAGGGGTTTATTGAGGAGCTCAAGCAACTCAACCCCAATTACAAGATATTTCTGGATCTCAAACTCTACGACATTCCCAACACCATGGCCGACGCCGCCGAGGAGATCGCCGGGCTGGGCGTTGAGATGTTCAACGTCCACGCCAGCGCGGGTAAAAAGGCGATGCAAACGGTCATAGAGCGGCTAAAGGAGTTTGAAAACCGCCCGCTGGTACTGGCGGTGACGGCGCTAACGTCGTTTGATCATAAAAGTTTTCATGAAATATACGGCGCCGATATTGAAGAGAAAGCCCCGTGGTTTGCCATGCAGGCCTATCAGGCGGGACTGGACGGCGTGGTATGCAGTGCTTTTGAGAGCCGGGCCATTAAACGGGCCACTGATGAAAAGTTCCTGACCCTCACCCCCGGCATCCGCCCCTTTGGCGAAGCCAGCGACGACCAAAAACGGGTCGCCGACCTGCAAACCGCCAAAGAGGAGATGGCCGACATTATTGTGGTAGGCCGCCCCGTCTACAAAGCCGACGACCCTGCCGCCGTGGTGAAGAAGATTTTACAAAACCTCTAAAGCCTACAGCCCCACCTGGGGTACGGCGTTTTCCATTCCCCAGATCATCCAGCCCACAAAGAGCGCGAAGAGTATCACAAACACCAAAGGCGCGTATTTCTCGAACATCGTGTTCCTTCCATACTTTTTCCGCATTGTAACGCAATGTAACCAAAACCCAACCTTGCCCCTTTTGGGAACACTCTTTGCTTAAGTTTCGGTAACCAAACAAAGGAGGTTGTCATGAAAATTCTGGATAAAGTCGAAATGATCGCCAAACTGAAAGAGCGTATCGCCGAGGCGCAAAAAACCAACCAGGCCATGGCGGCGCAACTGCAAAAACTTCTGGAGAGCATCCTCCACTCCCAACCCAATAAAGCCATTTGATTAAGCCTTCTATCAACTATCGGGCGCTATAATTTCACCCACTTCTTGGGACAGGTGGGTGAGCTGGCTGAAACCACACCCCTGCTAAGGGTGCGTGCCTTTACGGGCACCGAGGGTTCGAATCCCTCCCTGTCCGCCACTTCGTTACAATCCCCTATTTATCGGACTTTTGGAACACGAGATTCTCACGGTGTGCCCAAATTGTGCCCAAATGTGTCAAAAGTGACGAGACAGGAATACACCTCGTTTTCTGCTTTTTTGCTTGATGTATCTGGCATATTTTTCCAAGGTCATCGAACTGTCTTTATGCCCAAGCATTTGAGAGACCCACAGAATATCTTCACCGTTGGCAATCATCATACTGGCAAAGGTATGACGCATTTGATAAAGATTCCGGTATGGTATGCCGAGTTTTTTCAGAGTAGGTTTCCAATACCAATAGCCGATCTTGTCACAGGTCGTAAACGGTTTTCCCTGATAAGTTTCAAACAAATATATCGAATCATCTGAAACTATTTCACGATGTCTTTTCAGGTACGGCAATAACGCATCAATAATTTCAATGTCACGGATTGAATTTTTGGTTTTAGGCGGACCTTCAATTCCCTGACGAATGCTTTTTCGGACATGAATCATTTTGGCTTCCAAATCAACATGACTCCATCGAAGCGCTATAATTTCTCCGGTTCTCATCCCGGTAAAAAATCCAATAGCGAAAAAGGCCCTGATATGTTCGGGCACATTGTCCAGAATTTGGTATATCTCTTCAACACTGAAAGGCTTCTTTTCGATGACCTCTTTTTGTTTTGGAGATTTCACCAATGCAAAAGGATTTCGTAAAATGATCTCATCCCGCATGGCATCCTCAAAGATCGTGTGAAAGATCGTCCGGACACCTTTAACCGTTTTGCTCGAAAGTGAGTCTAAAAGTTTGTTTTGCCACCTCGCCAACTGAGAAGGTTTGATTTGATCAATCCGCATTTTCTCGAATGTCGGCTTGATATGCAACTCATAAAGTCGAATATAGCGTTTTTGGGTTATCGGCCTTCGTTCATGCTTATGAATTTCAAAACTCACCCTGGCGAATTCATCAACCGTGGGAACCTTCGGCTTTTGGTTGTCAAAGAACACCCCGGAGTTGAGTTTGTAGACAATCTCCGGGATAAGGCGTTGCTCGGCCAGTTTGCGATTGGCCTTCGTATCATCAAGCCCCAGGCTTTTGCGATACCTTTTGGACTGATGATAGAATGTGATCCACAACTTGCCGTTGCGACTTATGAGTTTCATCGGTTTCCTTTCCGACCACCCAATCGTCAATCGCAACTCTGTCGAAAAGTATTTTACCAGTTTTGTTATGGAAGTGAATCCCCTCGATCCAGTGGTCTGTTTTGATTTTGTAAATGCGGTCTTTGGAGTATCCCAGATACTCGGCCAGCTCTTTGACGCCAAGCCAGCGTTTGGCCCGACTGG
>JAADEJ010000105.1 GCA_013153475.1 Campylobacterota bacterium | reverse complement strand
CCCCCGATACCCGCCGTCAGGGTTACCAGCAACCACTGGTCAATCCCCATCTCCGGGCTCGCTTTCAAAATGGCGCTCATCACCGGCACGTTATCCACAATGGCTGAGATAAAGCCCACGCTGATATTGGCCGCCGTGGCGCCGATGAGGCCGTACATATCATGAATATACTCCAGATAGCCCAAAAAGTGGAGCGCCCCGACCGCCGAGAGAATACCGAAGAAGAAGAGCAGTGTGTCGTTTTCGACCTTTTTCATGTTGACAAAAACATCATATCCTTCGGCATTTCCGCTGTGTTGCAGTTTATAGGAGTGGAGTTTAAGCAGTGAGAGACCGAACATCATCCCCCACATGGCGGGGAAGTGGAAAAACTGGTGTCCCACTACGGCGATAAAGATGGTAAAAGCGCCCAGCCAGATCACCGTCTTGCCGCCGTCTTTGAGTTTGGGCACCTCCTCGGTCTCGACATTGAAGTGGGGTTCGCCGTCAGGCACATAACGACTGAGCAACCACCCCGTCAATCCCCAACTGGCGATGGAGGGGACGAAGAGAAAGAGAAAATCGACAAACTCCCCTTTGCCCGCCGTCCAGGCCATCAGCGTGGTAATGTCGCCAAATGGGCTCCACGCGCCTCCCGCGTTGGCGGCCACGACGATATTGATGGCCCCGGCCACCAGGAAATCCCTGTTCTCCTTGTCAATCGTGTAAAGGACGGTTGAGAGGATCAGCGCCGTGGTGAGGTTGTCGGCCACGGGCGAGATAAAAAAGGCCAACAGGCCCGTCAGCCAGAAGAGCTTTTTGTAGCTGTATCCTTTGGAGACCAGTTTATATTTGAGCACGTCAAAGACCCGCCGCTCAATAAGCGTCTCGATAAAGGTCATGGCGACAAAGAGGAAGAAGAAGATTTCGGCAATCTCCAAAATCAGGTGGCTCATCTCCGTATGGAGCGGATCGGGATCGAGCCCGTTGAAGGCGAAATAGACGCCGATAAGCATGAACATGAAGGTGCCGGCAAAGAGCGCCGGTTTGGCCTTGTTGATCTCGTACTTCTCCTCCGTGGCCACGAAATAGTAGGCGACCAGGAAGATAATCAGGTCGATAATCCCGACCCACGTATGCGTCAGGTGAAACGTCGCTTCATGCATGGAAATCCTTTTACTCGTTCACGATATAGTGGGCGCCCACCGACTCGTCCCGCGCCAGGGCCGATTCGATAATATTGCGCGCCGTCTTGAGCCGCAGTCCCAACAGACGCCCGATGGTCAGATGCTGAACATCATCCACAAAATCGAGCGCCCGACGCAGACCGGCACGGGTTCTGACAATACCCACCTCCTGCCACATGGTACGGCGGAGACGCTGTTTAAGTATAGTATCATCTTTTTCTACGAGGTTTCCCTTAAATTCGGCAAAGGGCGGCTTATGGCTCCACTCGTAGCCTTTCTGCAAAAGCGCTCTGGCCGCCCGACGCCCAAACACCAACCCCTCCAAAAGCGAGTTACTCGCCAGCCTGTTGGCGCCGTGTACCCGGGTGCTGGCCGCTTCCCCCACCACATAGAGGTTCTCCAGTCCCGGCACCGCGCCGTTTAGGTCGCACACGATACCGCCGATGGCGTAGTGAAACGCCGGGGAGATGGGCACCCGCTCTTTGGGCAGGTTGTAACCGATGCCTTCAAGCGCTTTTTTGATGTTGGGGAAACGGTGAGCGAAGAACTCTTCGTCAAACATATCCATCTTCAGGTAGACCTTCGAGCCGGTTTTGCCCTGGTAGTCGAAGATGGCGCGGCTGACAATATCCCTGGGCGCCAACTCGCCCCTCTCGTCATACGCAAACAAAAAACGGTTCCCCGCCTCGTCCACCACATGGGCCCCCTCGCCTCTTAACGCCTCAGTTAACAGTTGTTTGCGGGCCCAGGGGTTGTCCACATAGACAGTGGGGTGAAACTGCATAAACTCCATCCGCTCCAGGCGGATTCCCCGCTCCAGACAAATACCGTGAATGTCGGAGCTGATGGTGCGGGAGTTGGTGTGGTAGGCATACAGACTGCCTACGCCGCCGCTGGCGATGATGATATTGTGGGCGTAAAGCTCCACCAACTCCTCATTCACCAGCGCCCGCACCCCGTAGACCGTATCGCCCGAGCGCAAAAGGTCAAACACCCGCACGTTATAGACCAGCGGGTGGGGATTGGCCTGCATCAGGAACTGGTGCAGGTAGCGCCCCGTGGCGTCCCCGCCGGCGTGCAGGATGCGGGGCCGGCTGTGGGCCGCCTCTTTGGTGTAAAGAAGCGCGCCCTTCTCGTCCCTGTCAAAGGAAAACCCCCGGTCAATCAGGTCGGGAATCACCGCCAGGCTCTCCTCCACCATGGTGCGCACCGCCCGCTCGTCACACAGCCCCGCACCGGCGGAAAGGGTGTCGGCCACGTGACTCTCCACATCCGCTTCGTCCACGGCGGCGGCCACACCCCCCTGGGCGTAAAAGGTGTTACACTCCCAGGGAATGTCTTTACACAACACCAAGACCCGTTTGTCGCGGGGAATATGAAGCGCCGCGTAGAGCCCGGCGATACCGGCCCCCAGCACGATCACGTCATAACGGCCGTCGGTTTTCATTGTTTCGCGCCGCCTTGTTGCGCGCCTGCCTCTTTTTTGGGATAGTAGGGAGACTTTTTATAGCCGCACCCGCCCATCACCGCCAGAAGGAGTGCTATAATCACCGCATGAAAAACGCCGAATCGATTCTTGATCATCTGCTTGCCCAACCTATCTACTCCCGATTGCGCCAGAACCGCTGTTACCGCCTGATCAAAAAGGCGTTGCCGGCCCCATTGCAAAAGGGGGTCATGTTTATTTTTGTCAAAGAGAAGACACTCTTTTTCGCCCTGCGGCATCCCGCCGTCAAGATGGAGTTCGATTATAAGCTCCCTACCATTAAGAGTCTATTAACCTCTCTGCCCCCGGTAGAGGAGGCCTGCGCCGAGTTAAAATTTGAGCGCATCCGCACCTTCGTCTCCCGCTACGCCCCCAAACCCCGGCCCGCGCGCGACACCATCCCCCGTTACAAAGAGCACGCCCGCCCCGACTTTTCGCTCACTGTCAAAGATGAGGCGCTCCGCCGGGAGTTTGAAGCCATCAAAGCCCTTATCGCCCGCAACCGCTCATGATCGACACCCTGCGCAACCTCCCCGACAGCCCGGGGGTCTACCAATATTTCGATCGGGAGGGCCGCCTGCTCTATGTGGGCAAGGCCAAGAGCCTCAAAAAACGGATCAAAAGCTATTTTCGTTTCACGCCGCGTCTCGCGCCCGCCCCCAACCTCAGCCCCCGCATCTACCATATGGTCTCGCAGATTGATCGCCTGGAGGTGATCCTCACCCCCACCGAAAGCGACGCGCTGGTGCTGGAAAATTCCCTGATCAAACAGCTCAAACCCAAATACAACATTCTCCTGCGCGACGACAAGACCTATCCTTATATCTATCTTGATCTCAAAGAGCCCTTTCCCCGGCTTGAGATCACCCGCAAAGTGATCAAAGGCAAAAAAGTACGCTACTTCGGCCCCTTTCCCCACGGGGCGCGGGCCCTGCTGGACTCCATTTATGAACTGGTGCCGCTGGTGCAGAAAAAAGGGTCTCTCAAAGGCAAAAAGGCGTGTCTGTTTCACCAGATAGGGCGCTGTGAGGCCCCCTGTGAGGGGAAAATCACCCCCGAGGCGTACGCCCGCCACGTTCAGGAGGCCCTGGGTTACCTGCACAACCAAAAACAGCTCATCGCCGCCTTGCAAAAGCGGATGCACCGCTACGCCCAACAGCTCCGATTCGAGGAGGCCGCCCGACTGCGTGACCGCATGGAAGCCATTGGCCGCATTGAGCAAAACGCCGCCGACCTGGCCCGCCGGGAGGATCTGGACCTCTTCGCCTTTGCCGACAACGGCCAACGGGGCGTTTTGGTGCGTCTTTTTATCCGGGAGGGCAAGGTGGTCGCCTCCAGCCATACCTATGTCGAAACGGGGGCCGACCCGGCCGAAGTCTACCGACAGGCCCTTTTGGATTTTTATACCGAAGAGACCCCTTTTACCGCCTCCGAAATCCTCACCGCCCACCCGTTGGAAGGGGCCGAAGAGCTTGCTTGTATTGTCGGTGAACGTATCGGTCGGCGTGTTCATCTGCGCCACCCCCTGCGGGGTGACAAAAAAAGGCTCATCGGCCTGGCCCTGCAAAACGCCGACGAGCTCCTGCGGCAAAAGAGCGCGCAGGAAGACCCGCTGACGCCCATTCAACGACTCCTTGACGAAAGCGCCCCCATTCGGCGCGTCGAGGCTTTTGACAACTCCCATACCGCCGGGGAGGAGCCGGTGGGGGCCATGGTGGTTTATGACAACGGCCGATGGGACAAATCCTCCTACCGCCGCTACCGTCTTCAGGCCAAAGACGAGTATAATCAGATGACGGAGATGCTCCAGCGGCGTATCAGCGATTTTGACAAAGAACCGCCGCCCGATCTGTGGGTGATTGACGGCGGTGAGACCCTTAGGCGACTGGCGCTTGACCTGCTCAAAAAAGCGGGCGTCACCCTGCCGGTTGCGGCCATCGCCAAAGAAAAAGTTGACGCCAAAGCCCACCGGGCCAAAGGATCGGCCAAAGATCTGCTCTATATTGGCGGCGA
>JAADEJ010000001.1 GCA_013153475.1 Campylobacterota bacterium | reverse complement strand
GGGAAAGAGCATGGCGACAATAAGCAAAAGAGGCACCCCAACCGCCATGAAGGCCATCAGCACCCAGACGCTCATGCCCCGTGCCTTTTCCGTCGCGTCACTACCGGCCCCCCAAAACGTAAAGTGTCCCCACCGCCGCCAGCGCCGCAACCAGGTAGGGCACCCACCCGTAGCCAAGATGGCCGAAATAGTAGCGCTTCTGCACGAAGCCTGCCGAGACGGGCCGCTCCCCGCCCAGGGGCACCACCTCCCCGTAGGTTCCCTCCTTATAAAGCGCCCCGTCACCGCCGCCTCGTTCCAACAGCGCCGTCACAAAGCTTTCAAGCGCTTCGGGCTTCGCCTCCCCCTCTTTGCAGACAAAAAGGAGTCGCCTTTTTCGCAGATCGTACACCGTCACCTCCCGACGTCCCCGAATGTCGATGCCGATGCGAAGCCCCACATCATCCAGCGCCACCCGCTCCACCGCGCGGCCGCTACGGCAGAGCCGAAGCTCCTTCTCATCCAGTGCCGCGCCGTCCATCCGCCAAAAGGTCCAAAGCTTCCGGCCAAACACGACGACGGCCATCAGCACCAGCCACCAAAAGAGCGGCCACGCCGCCGCGTCGATACCCACGTTTCGCCACACGGCATAAAGCATCAGGGCCCAAAGTCCCACCGTTGCGTAAAAGCCCAAAATCTGTCCCTCCCTGTCAAAGGGGCAGGCCAGGCGTATCTCATCGGCCATTGTTACATCCTTGTTGCCTTGCGCATTTTCACGTTACGTTTTGTGCTTTGTCTTAATACCGATTATATCGGATTGAGTTGTTGCTTATTTGGGCAAAAAGTGCGCTACAATCCTCTCATGATCCTCACACCGATACATTACGAGATAACGACCGTTCATATTCCGCTTCAAACTCCCTTCGTCACGGCCTTGCGTCGGGTTGAAACGGCAACGGCGCTACGGCTGATACTCTATGATGAATCTGGACATATCGGCATCGGGGAAGCCCCGCCGACCGAAGCGATTACGGGGGAGTCGATAGAGAGTATGCGTACCGTCTTGCAAGAGAGGTTGCTACCTGCCCTCATGGACCAACGCCTGACGCTGACAGAGGCGCTGGCCGCGATGCACGGCACCTGCAAAGGCCACACCTCCGCCAAAGCCTGCCTCGACATAGCCCTGCACAATCTGGCGGCCCAAAAAGCGAAACTGCCGCTGTGGCGGTTTCTGGGCGCTAACGTGCCGCCGCAAATCGAGACGGCGGTAACGGTGAGCCTGGACGCGCCCGACGCCATGGCTACCCAGTCGGCGGAGTTTGTCGCCAAAGGGCTGAAGATCCTCAAGGTCAAGCTGGGAGAGGGCGTCAAACCCGATATCCAAAGAGTCCGCGCCGTGCGAAAAGCCGCGCCAGAGGCCACGCTACTGCTGGACGCCAACCAGGGTTGGAAGGAGGGTGACGCCCTTGAAGTGATGAGGGCCGTGACGGAGCTTGGCGTCGAACTGATCGAACAGCCCCTGCCGGCAGGCAATTTGGCGGGTATGCGCCGCCTCACCGCCCAAAGCCCGGTACCTATCCTGGCTGATGAATCGGCCTTTTCACTCGAAGAGATACAAACGGTCATCGAGACCGAAGCGGCCCATATGGTCAACATCAAATTGATGAAGTGCGGCGGTATCGCCAAGGCCAGAGAGATTTTGGCGTGGTGCAAAGCACGAGGTGTCACGTGCATGATGGGCTCCATGCTTGAAACCCCCGCCTCCATCGAGGCGGCACGGGCCCTTTGCGCCCTCTTTCCCCAAACTATCCGCTACGCCGACCTGGACAGCCCTTTGCTCTACGCTTCACCGACTCTTTCTTTTTTGGGCGCAAAAAATCAGTAGTAGATCACCCATTCGCCGATTCGATGGGAATGGCGCAAGGGACGTAACAGCCACGCCCGATAGGGAGGGATTTTTTTTCTGTAGGTAACAACCACATAGGGTTGACCATCCAGTTGAGCGCGTAGCCGACGATGTTCGGAGAGACGCTTGAGATTGAAAAGAGTCGTTTTCCAACGATCGTCGGTCTCAAATTGCGTTTCACGGTTTAAAGAGCGGCTGCCGTCATACAGGCTGATGATGGGGCGCCGCAGATGAAAAGCCAGCGACGGCAGACGTCGGTCATATACCAAAACGGGACGATTCTCAAGGTGCCGGGCTTTCATCCACGCCGCTACGGCGACCGGGGTGCGAACCAGGTCGGGACGCCACGAGATCGCCAGGGAGACCGCCACCGTCACGACAAGAGAGAGCGAGGCGATACCCCAAACCGGCGCGTTGGGCCTGCCACAGCGCCCCAACCAGTACCACAAAGCGCCCCCGACCCCAAAAACCGCCGCGCCCAGAAGTTTTTGCGCCCCCGGCAGAATATAGACAAACGCCGCACCCAATACCACGCCCACCGCCACCGCAAACCAGCGTGCCGTCAGGCGCACGACCCGCCGTTCGGTTTCATCGGCCCGATCCAACATCATGCCCAGTGCCAACGCAAGGAGAGGATAGAGCGGCAAGACATACAGGATCCGCTTGGATTCGGAGAGGGAAAAGAAGAGAATCGCCACGGCCGTCGCCACCATCAATCGCCCGGCACACGTCGGCAACCCCCCGCGACGCCGTTGCCGATAGGCCAGCCACGGCAGTAGCCCCAACCACGGCAACCCGGCCAAAGGAACATAGAGCCAGTAGTACCAGAAAGGCTCATGACGGTGAAAAACGTTTTTGGCGAACCGTTCAACCGTCTGATGCTCGATAAAATAACTCCAAAACGCCGGATTCTCGTAAGCGAGGTAAACGAACCACCACCCGGCCGTTACCGTAAAAAGCGCGACCGCCCCCCATCGATGCCAGCCCGCACGAAAGGGCGTGCCGATCTGCCGGCACGCCAGCATAAACACGACGGGCGCCACAACCGTCACGGGCCCTTTGATCATAAAACCCGCGCCGAGTACGGCCGCCATAAGATAGAGTCGCCATATTCCGCCCCGCAAGCGATAGGCCGCCCACAAATAAACGGCACCCAGTTCCGCCGTTGTCAAAAAGGCGTCGGTCGTCAGGTTTCTTACCGACGCCAACACCAACCAGAAGGAGAGGTAGATACCCGCCGTCCAAAAGGCGCCCTGACGTGCCATACCCAAAGTCCGTGCCAGGCGAAAAAGGAGCCAAAGCTGCAACAGTAACGCCGCCTGTAGAAAAAAACGGGCCCCGAAAGGGTTGACCCCGAACCACTCCATGCCCAAGGCCGCCAACCAATAGGTCACGGGGGGCTTGTGGTAGTGGTGAATACCCAGAAGAGAGGGGTGGAGCCAATCCCCGTTTACCAGCATCTCACGGGCTATCTCGGCATACCGGGCGTCACTGGTTTCAATAACGCCGTACCACCCCGCGCTCCACCACAACAATACGCCAAGCGCCGCCAGCAGCCACACACCCCCGGTTTTCCCTCTCACCTCGCGCGCCCCCTCCTCTCACGGAGAATAAAACGCAGGTTACGCCAATAGACCACGGTTCCAAAAAGCTGGCCGAGCAGCAAAACGGGATCCTTACGCCACAGGGCATACAACACGATCATGCCCGATCCTATCAGGCTCAATACCCAAAATCCCGCCGGAAGGTGGGATCGGCGCATCTTCTCCGAAACGATCCACTGGTAGACAAAACGGAGGGTAAAAAGAATCTGGGCCGCGCTCCCCCATACCAATAACCAAAAGGGAATCGCCTCATTGTGGAAAAAACGTGCCCGGTGGGCCTCTCCGTCAGCCAGTCCGTAAAGCACGACCGCCGCCGGCACCCCCAACAGCAGAGTGCGAACCCAGGGGGAGAGTTTCTCCCACTCTTTCTGGAGATGAAGATTTCGTAGATAGACCCCGTAGGTAAGCGTCTGGCCCAACACGATCGCGAAATCGTCCCGCAACCATCCGTACACGAACATCAAAACCGACGCCATCACGCTCAATTTCCAATAAAGACTCGGCGTCACCACATACCGAACCCGCTCCGAACCGATCCACTGCACCAGTGTCCGGGCCGAGAAGAGTGCCTGGGCCAAAAAACCTATACCGTATACGGCATGCACCATTATTCACACCTCTGAAGAGAGGAGGCTTTGATACGATACTCGATACGCCTGGCGCGCATCCAACGAAAGGCCAGCATATCCTGAAGAGGCCGAAGGGAGCGGTTGAAAAGGTTGAATTTCGAATAGCCCGCCACCCTCTCAAAATGGCGAACGGGCACCTGTTTCACCCGTCCCCCTTCCATCATGACAAGAGCGGGCAAAAACCTGTGCATACCGTCAAAAAAGGGAATGTTCCGTACCGCCTCAATCCGAAAAAGTTTCAGGGGGCAGCCGGTATCGATGATCCCGTCACCGATCAATCGGCGCCGTACGGCATTGGCCAGGCGGGACTGTATCCGTTTGGCGAGCGTATCCCGCCGCTTCTCTCTGTAACCGACCACCGCTTCATATTCGTCGATAAAGGGAAGAAGTTTGTCAAAATCGAACGGTGTCGTTTGCAAATCGGCGTCCATGTAGCCGACCAAAGGGGTATCGGCGCACGCAAAACCCGCTTTGATCGCCGCGCTGAGCCCACGATTCTGCGCAAATGCCAGATAGTCGAACCGCGGATCTTCGCACATGGCCCGAATCTCTTCCAGCCCGCCGTCGGTCGAACCGTCGTCTACCAGTAAAATTTTCGTCTCAATCGGGCTTTCGGCCAGATAGTCGTGCA
>JAADEJ010000017.1 GCA_013153475.1 Campylobacterota bacterium | reverse complement strand
TGGAGCTCAACACCAAAAACCGCCCCCACATTCTGGTTTTAACCAAAATCGATGAAGTCTCGCAGGCGGCTTTGTTGAAAAAAATCGCCGAATATCAGACATTCCAGGATCGTTTCTTGGCGCTTGTTCCTGTTTCTGTTACCAAAAACGTGGGCAAAGAGCAACTGCTTGATGAAATTGTCAAACACCTTCCCCCCTCCCCCTGGCTCTACGACCCCGAACTTCTCACAACCGATAATATCCGCGATATTTACAAAGAGCTGATACGCGAATCGATCTTTGACAACCTAAGCGACGAAATTCCGTACGAAACCGACGTGGTGATCGAAAAGATTGAGGAATCTCCCCACCTGGATCGGGTACAAGCCACCATTATCTGCGAAAAAAAGAGCCAAAAGATGATCATCGTGGGCCGCGGCGGCAGTACCATCAAGCGCATAGGCAGGGACGCGAGGCTGAAAATGGAAGCTTTTTGCGGCAAAAAAATCTACCTGGAACTCTTTGTCTCCGTCAAAAGCGGCTGGAGCAAAGATCGCAAGGCTTTGGAGGAAGTGGGCTACTTCTTCGATTAAACCATTCTGATATTTCGGGACTGGTTTAGGCCGCTTTCCGGCGGTTTTATATCAACGAGTATTACCGACAGGGCCTTTCCCTGATTTTAGAAACAATCTTTAAGAATACAAGCGTTAGAATATGACATCGAATGTAAGAGAGAGGACAGGTTTATCATGAAAAGTCTTTTTTCCGGCAACAAAACAAGCGGTCATCGCAACATTCTCTCCGTCAATGCCTATCAATCGTCCTATTATCTCTACGCGGATAATACCTTAAGCCGACTGGATAAACCGAAGTTCGAGAAAAAGAACCTGATCGTATCCTCTCTCGCTTCCAAAGATTTCATCTCCACGCTCATCGAGGTAAGCAGCAACGTACCGGAAGAGGATCTTCAGGACACCATCGAAATCAAGACCTATGAAGACCTTGGTCTTGACCAGGAGATCGAATACGTCATCCGTTTTGTCGAAGCGCCGGAGATGCGAACGCAGGACACCCGTTTCTTCCATGTTTTCGTCACGGAAGCGAGTGTCATTTTCGAGACATACGCCGATGTGGTCGACGACATCAAATTCATCGATTTTATCCTGCCCCGCCCATTGCTTATCAAGAACCTCTATAAACGTAATATTCTGGCATCCGCCGGGGTACAGGGTTACCTCTACTTTTTCAAGGAAGACGCGTTCATCGCCCTATATCAGGACGGCAACTACTTCTACTCCAAACCCATCAAGTTCACCCTGGAACATATTTTCGAGCGTTTCTGCGAACTCTTCGGGGAGCGGGTAGACGAAGAGACTTTCTACAACATGCTCGAAGAACAGGGACTCAAAACCTCCAATATCGAGTATCAGGATATCCTCATGAAGCTCTTCAGCGAGATCTTCATGCATGTCAACGATATCCTCACCTACGCCAAACGGGCCTATAACCTTGAAAAAATCGACCTCTTCTACATCGGCTCGGTTATCGGCCCGATCCTCGGACTAAACGAATACGCCCAAACCTATCTGGGCATCGAGGCGATGGACTTCGATTTCGATTACGACATCCGCCACGACGACTGGTATATCGACCAGTTCCATTATCTGAGCGTGACCGAAATTCTCTCCTCGGATCCACAGGAGATCGAAAATCTCAACTTCACCCTCTTCTACCGACCGCCGCCGTTTCCCAAACGAAAAAGCGGGCAATTCATTCTGGTTTCCGCGGCGGCGATCCTGCTGGCGCTTTCCGTTCCCATCTACAACTATGTCTACGACTATTACACGAAAGCCGCCATTGTCCTGCTGCGTGAAAAAGAGAGCAAGTTACGACGTATCACCACCGCGCTGCGTAACGAGATCGACGCGTTGCAGAAGACCAAAAAGAGTTACCAGGAGAAGGTGGCACAGGAGCAGGAAGCCCTGGTCAAAAAACAGAAAGTACTGAGTGCCGTTTATAAGAAAAAAGTGGAATACCCCATGAAGGCGACAAAAATCAAACAGTTCGCCGACGATATGAAGCCTTACCGTGTCAAGATCACGAAAGTGACAAACCATGAAAACGAATTCATCTTTTCGCTGATTGCGGCGACAGACAAACAGATTACCGAATATATCAAACATATCACGGACAAATATGGAGATGAGATAGACGCGGACATCGACAAAATCTACAAAAACTCCGAAAGCAACGTCTACTTCGGAGACTTGAAGGTGAGTTTGAAATGAAATTCATAGAAGACACCCTGGAAAACCTGGACAACTATTTCGAGGGACGCAAAGAGAGTGAGTTCTACATCATCGTCGTGGGTATTCTCTTTCTTTTCGGCTATCTCTCCTACGGTATGCTGATTCCGATGTCCGAAAAGGTTCTCAAGCGGGACCTGATGACGAAAAGAACGTTGGAAAGTACCATACGGGGCCATGAAAAGTACTTAAGTTCCATTACCGTCAACGGCGATCGGCGCTATAAGATCAAACTTCTTCAAAACGATATTCAGCGCCTGAAAAACGAATTCAAAGACACCCGGGAGTTGAATGAATACTTCGACTTCCAGATCCAGACGCTGTCGGAAATGCTCTTTAACGAAAAGAACTGGGCGAAATTCCTCGACTCCATCACCAAAGAGGCGAAAAAACACCATGTCCGTATCACCCTGCTCTCCAACAAGTTTATCGACAACAAAAAGAGCTTCGGGCATGTACTTGAGATCGGGATAGAGTGCGAAGGAAGCTACAAAAATCTTCTTGCCTTTATCAATGCCATCGAAGAGAGCAACCTGGTTGTCGATATCTATGACATCAACATTGAAGGCGGGAAGAAGATATCATCCGCTATGAAGGTTTCGGTATGGGGAATCAACTACTAATCAAAGTCGCCCTGGCGGCGACGGGAACGGCCTTGCTGCTCTATGCGCAATCGCCGTTGGAGAAGATCGACCGATTGATCAATCAGATCAAACAGCCGCGCAAGGGATTGACGCATAAGGAGATCCTTGCCTCGTTTGATCCGTTTGTTCACTCAGACAACAACAAAACGATCAGTGTGAAAAAACCGGCTCCCAAACCGAGAAGGAAGTTCACGCTGACCGCCGTTTTCAACGACAGAGTCAAACTCAACGGCAAATGGTATAAACAGGGGGACAGGCTGTACGGTTATATCATAGCCAAAGTGACACCCGACGCCGTCACCCTGAAGCGCGGACGCGAAACGGTTCACGTCTCCATGCGTGCCCGCAAAAAAAGCAACATCAAACTTATCCAGACGAAGGATTGAGGAATGAATATCTTAAAACCCATGCGAACCTGCCGACTCTCTCTGGCGGCCCTGCTGCTTAGCGCCACTGTCTCCCTGCAGGCCGACTGTACGGAAGAGCTCTTTACCATCAAGGCGGGACCAGGCACCAAAATATCGGAACTGGTGGATCAATTGGCCGAACAGTGTGACCTGACACTGATCATCAAAGATACGGAAGCGGCCAAACGGATGAAGGCGACTCTCAACCGCTTTTCGTTGAAAAATGTCTCTTTGCCGGAAGTCCTGAACGTCGCGCTCAGCGAACACAACCTCAATTATACGTTGGATGGGAATATTCTGAAAATCTCCTACCTGCTGACCAAAACGTTCCACGTCGATTACATCGGCACGGAGCGCACCAGCCGGAGCACGACAAAAATCTCCCTTGCCAGCGGTGTCGGCGGCAATTCTCAAAACGGTGGACAACGCCAGGGCGGCACGACCGGCGCAACCGTAACGGGAAGCAATTTCACAACCGGAGAGTCGCAAAGCGGTATCGATATCGTTTCGGACGACAAGTTCGATTTTTGGAACAAGCTCTCCAATCAGATCACCAATATTCTCAATCGCCCCGAAGATCACTACCATGCCGGCGCTCCCGTCATCGACAAAGAGTCAGGGCTCGTCACCATTACGGGAACCAAAAAACAGCTCGATCGGGTGGAAGAGTACCTCAATACCCTCATGAGCCGCTTGCACAAACAGGTCCTTATCGACGTCAAAATGTATGCGGTCACTCTCTCCGACGGCCACCAGAAAGGGATCGACTGGCGTGAGATTTACAAGTTGCAAAACTTTACCGTCACGGGAGAACGGCTTAGAACCAACAGCAACGTTCATGAAATCACCTTTCCCGACGGCGGCCAGCTCCCTTATATCAGCCAGTTCGGTACGGATCCCATCTCCACCTTCACCGACATCGTCATGAACGCCCAGATCGGCACCATCGTCAAGTTTCTCGAGTCACAGGGTGAAGTACAGTCGGTCTCCAACCCCAAAGTTCTGACCCTGAACAACCAGGCGGCCATGATTACGGTGGGCAAACAATATTTTTACAAAATCCAAAACGTTCAGACATTGGCGGGCACCGGTACCGGCTCTCAGGCGACCAACGAAATCATCGACTCCGTATTCGCCGGTATTTTGCTCGATATCACACCGGAAATCTCATCCGACGGCACCATCACACTCAAAATCAACCCTTCAGTCAGCGACACCATTCAACCTATCACCGACGACAACACCCAGCGCACCATGCCGCCGGACCTGGAACGCCGTCAAATGGCTTCTGTTGTAACCGTTAAAGACGGCTCTCATGTGATTCTCGGCGGTCTGATTACGGACAAAATCCAGACGGCGGTAAACAAAGTACCTCTGCTCGGCGATATTCCGCTGCTTGGCAACGCCTTCAAATATGACGAAAAGACCGACGAGAAGATCGAACTGGTTATCATTGTCACCCCCCATCTGGTCAAAGCGAAAAACCGCATGACGCTGAAAGATCTTGGATTCGCACGCCTCTCCGACAGCAACATGACCAAGATGCCATGAGCAAATACAAAGAGCTTCAGAGCGCTTTTATCGACAAGATCGAGGCCGACGAATATATAGGCCTCGATACGTCGATTCTTTTTTACAACAAACTGATGGAGAGTATCGAAAAACCCCTGAAGATGATCCTGCTTTTCGGCAAACCGGGAACAGGTAAAAGTGTTCTTCTCAACAAAATCCATCATGACAACAAAGAGAGCAAACCCATCTATCTGATCTCGACACCCATCCTCAACGAAGAGGAGTTTTTGCGAACACTCTACGATTTTCTTTTTCCTGAAAAAGAGCAACCCGAAACGATCAGCTTCAACCGGTTCATCCAGATTCTACATACACTGAAAGATGAAAAACATATCATCGTCCTGCTCGATGAAGCCCAACTCTATGATTCGACGATGATGGAGAAGATCCGGCTCATTTCCGACAGCCGCGTCATCAAATTTGTCGTGGCCCTGCATAAAACCGATCGGGAGGATCTCATCGCCAAAGAGCATTTCCAGTCACGTATCTGGGAGACCATCGAACTCAAAAACGGCACGGTTCATGACGCACAGGTCTACTTGCAAAAGAAGATCGTGCAAAAAAACTTTTTTGAAGTCGCCACCATGTTGACAAAAGGAAACGTCAAACTGATCCACCGTCTTACCGGCGGCAATTACAGGGAGATCAACAAACTGATGTACACCCTGTTGGAAATTTACGACTATTACGAAAAAAAACAGCCCTCCAAAATAGCCGGCAATACCTTCCAGAACAAATTTATCGAAATGGCGGGACTGAAACTGGGGTATATCCATGCATGACATAGAAGCATTGGAAAAAGCCTGGCGACGTTATCATCTTAAACGCCGTATCCTTCCGGCCATCATAGGCGCGACAACTCTACTCTCTATCGCTGCCGCCATCCTTTTTGTCAAAACGGACACACCCGCATCCTCCACGCAAAAAAAGGCCCTCCCCGTCACCCATCAAAAAGAGCAGCCGGTAAAAAAGTCCCTTTCCCCTCAAACACCGAAAACAGTGAAAAACGAATCCGGCACGAGCGTTCCGACACCCGCACCAACCCTGCATCACACGGCTCCGGTGGAAAAGATTGCGCAAAACACCGTTGAGCGACCGGAAAGCAACCCGACGATCGAACCGGACATGGACTTTCTCCAACGCCTTGACAAAACGACGAAACAAGAGAGAATCGCCAAAACGAAACCCGTCAACACTTCTGTCAAAAAATCGCCTGTAAAGAAGAAGAGATCTCCTTCCCAAACGGTCACCGCCCAGCCCCAAAAAGCTGAAACGCCAAAAATCACGGTCAGCGCCAAAAAAGAGAGCGGCAAAAGCGGACTTGTCATCACTTCCAAAAAGACCAACAACACCCTCTCAACCCTCATTCACCGTTTCAACCAGACCAAAGACCCGAAACTGGCTACCTATATCGCCCAAAGTTTCTACAAAAAGGGAAATTACAACGAAACGATCCGCTGGAGCATCATCGCCAACTCCATCGAACCGGGAAACGAAACGAGCTGGCTGCTTTTTGCCAAAGCGAAAATGGCGCTCAAACAGAAAGAGGATGCCGTCAATGCCCTGAGAACCTATCTCAACCAATACTCTTCCAAAAAGATCCGGGCCTATCTTGAACTGATCGAGGCATCCGCATGGTAACGGTAAAAAGATTTCTGACTCCTCTTTTGTTCATCAGTATGCTGGGCCTGTCTCTTCACGCCGAGGAGACACCTTTAAGGCAGATGGTCTCTCTATACAAAAAAGGGTATTACAAAAAAGCGTGCAATGTCGGGCTTCGGTACTTTGAAAAGTACAAAAAGAACAACGATTTCGTGATGCTCTACGGCTTTTCCTGTCTCCATGCCGACTATATCGACCGGCTGGCGGTTCCTCTCACCGCCCTGCGGTACACCCCGACCGAACGAAAAAACGCTACCTATTTCGCCACCATTCTTCTGCAAAAAAAGATGCTCTATCAAAAACTTCTTGACGGATTGGATCTCTCAACCGTACGTCTGCCGGTAACCGATCACGTCATCTCCATTGT
Source organism: Campylobacterota bacterium (assembly GCA_013153475.1). Lineage (GTDB taxonomy): Bacteria > Campylobacterota > Campylobacteria > Campylobacterales > Hydrogenimonadaceae > Hydrogenimonas. The sequence goes on along the minus strand of JAADEJ010000017.1, from coordinate 49,703 downwards.
TTTCGATCTGATCGTTCATCGCAACTACGAAAAAAAGAGAGGGGTTTATTTTCTAACCGACCCCAACCGGTCAGGCAAAAGCTACAAACTCTATCTGGAATCGCACAAACGGGGGCCTCACATGATCGTGGAAGAGATCGTCGACGGCAAAACAGTTAAAATACATCGCTATTGGTAGGGGGGAGAAAGGGCACATGGCTGGGAAAATTCTTGAACTTTTGCAGGATGCGGGCGTTATAACGCCTGAAAAGATCACGCTGCTACAAAAAGTCAAACGATTAAAACAGATCACTCTCAAGTCTTTAATCGACAATAAACTTTTCAACGAAGAACAGCTCTACCCGTTTTTGACCGAAAAACTCAAAAGCGGGCTGGTCACCCTGGAAGAGATCGAAGAGGACAGCAACCAGTTCAATTTCAAAGCCTTTTTAAAATATTTCGCCAAACAACTCGACTATCAGTTCCTCGACCTGGATGAAGTGGATTTCGATCTCAAACTCACGGCAAAACTGCCGATTCAGAAGCTGGAAAAGTTCGGCGCGCTCCCCCTGAAAGAGGAGGATCTAAGCGTTTTGGTGGCTTTCAAAGACCCTGTGGACATCAACGCCATCGAGAACGTCCAACGCCTCTTCCCCCGCAAGCCGATCAATCCCATCGTCGCCATACCCAGCCAGGTCAAATACCATCTGGACAAACTGTTGCTCAACGACAATATCAAAGGGCTCATTACCGAAATTCGCGATGAGATCAGTATGAGTACGTCGGCAGTGGAAGCGGGAGAATCCTCCGCCATCTTGAAACTGATCGAACTCATACTCAAAACCGCCATTCAGGCTCGCGCCAGCGATATTCACATTGAGCCGACCGAAAACAATTGTATCGTCCGATCCCGGATCGACGGACTTTTGACCGAAACCTTCCGCTTCGACAAAGATATCTATCCGCCTCTCTCTTCCCGTCTCAAGCTTCTTTCAAACCTGGACATCGCGGAAAGGCGCAAACCCCAGGACGGCCGTTTCTCCGCCACGTTGATGGAAAAATCTTTCGACTTCCGGGTTTCGACTCTGCCGGTCATGAACGGAGAGTCCATCGTTTTGCGTATCCTGGACAAAACCAAGGCGATGATCAAACTCGAAGACGCGGGCATGAGTCCCCACAATTTCGACATCTTCAGCAAAGCGCTCAAGGTTCCTTACGGCATCGTGCTGGTCACGGGCCCGACCGGTAGCGGTAAAACCACCACCCTCTACGGCGCCATCAACAACCTTAAAAGCATCGACACCAAGCTGATCACCGTCGAAGACCCGGTAGAGTACCAGATGAACCTGATCCAGCAGGTACAGGTCAACCCCAAGGTGGGCCTCTCCTTCGCCAGTGCCCTGCGCTCCATTTTGCGTCAGGACCCCGATATCATCATGATCGGTGAGATCCGCGACCAGGAGACGTTGCGTATCGCCATCCAGGCCGCGCTGACCGGTCACCTGGTTCTTTCTACCCTACACACCAACGACGCCATCAGCGCCATCACACGGATGGCCGACATGGGGATCGAGCCCTACCTCATCTCCGGTTCGCTGATCGCGGTGGAAGCCCAGCGCTTGGTGCGCAAAATCTGTCCCCACTGTAAGGCCCCTGCCGACATTCCCGCCCACATCTACGAAGAGTTGGAGGAGTACCTTCCCGAAGAGGCCACCTTCTTCAAAGGAACGGGATGCAAAGAGTGTCAGGGGACCGGTTACCAGGGGCGGGAGATGATCAGTGAGGTCCTGCGCTCCAATGAGACCATCTCCAGTATGATCGCCAGGGAAGCCTCCAAAAAAGAGATTTTCGAGGAGGCCAAACGCCAGGGATTTGTCACCATGATCCAGGACGGCGTCAACAAAGCGGTGGAGGGCAAAACCACCATTGACGAAGTATTACGCGTAGCGAGGTTATCATGAAGTATTATCAGTTTTCATTCAGGCAGAAAAACGCCAAACTCACGGTGGTGCTCAAGGCCCACTCCAAAGAGGATGCGATCAAGAAGTTCAAGCAGTCCCACAAAGGGACACTCGTCCGGGTCAAAGAGGTGGCCGCGCCCGCGGACGAGATGATCAAAGAGCTGATCCAGAAATTCCTCAACAACTTTACCGGCAAGAAGGTCTCTCTCAAACAGCTCATTGTCGCGGTACGGCAGATGTCGGTCATGACCAACGCCGGCATCTCCGTGCATGACTCACTCAAAGAGATCGTCAAAGCCACCGAAGACAAAAAACTCAAAGAGATTTTGCAACAGGCGGTGGACAACATCAACGCCGGTTTGAACCTCTCTGATACTTTCAAACAGTACAAAAACGAGCTGGGCGGCATTACGCTGGCCATGGTGGAGCTGGGTGAGCGCACCGGTAATATGGCCGACTCCCTGGGCAGTCTGGCCGATATTCTCGAAGAGGTGCAGGAAAATATCGCCAAATTCAAGAAGGCCATGCGCTATCCCCTGATCACCATGACCGCCATGGCAGCGGCCTTTACCATTCTCATTACCGTCGTCGTTCCCAAGTTCAAGGCGATTTTCGAGAGTTTCCACGCCGAACTGCCCCTGCCGACCAAAATTCTGCTGGGATTGGAGTACGCCCTCTCCCACTACGGTCTGCTCATTCTGATGGGACTCATCGGTTCCATCGCGGCCGTCGTCTACTTTTACCGAACCAATCCGAAATTCAAATATCAGGTAGACAAACTGTTACTCAAAATCTATCTGATCAAAGATATCATCTACTTCGCGACCCTGCAGCGCTTCTCTTTGGTCTTTACGGAGCTGATTCACTCCGGTATTCCCGTCGCCGAAGCGCTCGATACCGCCACCGACATGATCGACAACGCAGTATTGCGGGAACGGCTCGAGGGCGTGAAAGTAAGCGTATCACGGGGTGTCACCCTGACTGATGCTTTCAAAGACACCGACCTGTTCGAGAGCATGATTATCCAGATGATCAGCGCCGGCGAGACCAGTGGTCAGCTCGATGCCATGATGTACAAAGTCACCGACTACTACCGTATGCGCTTCAACAACATTCTGGACAATATGTCCGCCTATATCGAACCCATTATGCTCGCCTTTCTGGCTGCCATGGTCCTTCTGTTGGCACTGGGTATCTTCATGCCCATGTGGGATCTTGCCCGCGCCGTCAAAGGCGCCCACTAATCGGGTAGCGAGAGGCTCTTTAGCCTCTCGTAGGTCTCATCTTTCTTCAACAACCCCGCTTCATAAAGAAACTGCGACGGCACAAACGTGACATCTTTGAAACGATCTTCCTTGGCGAAACTCAAATAAAGACGGCTTTTGGCCCGGGTTACCGCCACGTAAAAAAGACGACGTTCCTCTTCAATAAGTCCGGCGCGACTGGCCAGTTTTCGGTTGGGAAAACGCCCATCCATCAAATCAATCACATAGACTTCCTCAAACTCCAGCCCTTTGGAGGCGTGTACCGTCAAAAGATTGACCCCCTCCCCTTCACTCAGCTCCGCCCCGCCCAGCACCATGGCGTTGATAAAACGCTCCATGCCGGTATAGGCGCCGGCAAGCTGGTTTAGCAATCTCCCTTTTCTGCGAATCCGCTCAAGCGCCTGCTCCTTGAGAGTTTCATCTATTTCTCCGTTTTTGAGCGTCGACCGTTTTCTGGCCAACTGCTGTATCACGGTATCGTACACCTTGGAAGCGAGAATCTCCCGCATCATGCTTAGCGGCTGCTTTTTGACCCGAAGGCCGTGCATCAGACGGTAAAAGGCGTACAAAAAGCGTACCCCCTCCGCATTGAGAGCGGGATGTTTGAGAATGGGATGGGCCAGAAAACTCTCTTCAAGCCCCAAATGGGCAAAACGGGAGACCGATCCCACATACTGGGGATGGTCAAAGAGTCCCAACTGATAATTGACCTTTCGAGCCTTAAACGGGTTTATACTCCCGTCCGGTCGCATCAGACCTTCCAGCATATCGCCGTGTCCCAGGGCCGTCAGCCCCTCAAAAAGCTCTTTGGCCGTGGCACTCCCCACGCCGGGCGCATACTCGAAAATATGGATAAAAGCCATCATATCCTTGGGATTGACCGTCAACGTCGCCAGATCCAGCGCCGCCTTCACCTCCTTGGCGTCAAAAAAGCTTCGTCCCCCTTTTCGTCGACAGGCAATCCCCTGCTCTCTTAGCATCGCCTCAATACCGTCGGCAGAGGCGTTGTTGCGAAAGATCACGGCGATCTCGGCGTGGGGCACGGTGGAGCGGCGTATCATCTGCGCAATCTGCTCATACTGCTGCATCAGGGTCTCAAACATCAAAAGCCTCGGCGGCTCCGCCCTTCCCTCTCTTACCACTTCCAGTTTCTTGGGATAAATACGTTCATTGTATTCGATCACCCGGTTGGCCAAAGAGAGAATCGGGGCGGTGGAGCGATAATTTTTGCTCAGTGTAAAGACCCGGGCGTCGGGGTAGCGTTCGGTAAAACCCGCGATAATATGGATATCGGCCCCGTTAAAGGCGTAGATACTCTGGTCATAATCGCCCACGCAAAAGAGAGAAGGCGGATCGAGCGCGTCGATCCAGCTTCCCTGCAGGGCGTTGGTATCCTGGTACTCATCCACCAACACCTCTTTAAAAGGCGAATCACTCCGCCTAAAATGCTCCCGCATCAAAATCAAAAGATCGTTAAAATCGACAAACCCGTAGGCCTCTTTGGTCTTTTGAAACTCCTCGATAATATCCAGGTAAATGTCGCCAAAAACCGCCTGCCCCTCGTGCCGATCGTTAAGCCACATAACAAAATCCTCATTTGAGGCGTTTTGCCAGAGGCTATAGGCATCATAAAGAAAATTGGCCGAAAGGGGTTGCCCATCCAAAGAGAGCCGGTGAAACTGGCGTTTGTCATAGATGGAGCGAAAGAGGGTTCTCAGTTCCATGGGTTGTTTCAACACCACGTTTTCACGAAGGGCTTTGAGTCGTCGGTAACTCACCGCGTGAAAGGTACCCGCCTCGATGCGCGAGGCCGTCTGACGGTCAAAATAGCCCGCTATCCGCTCCACCATCTCCGCCGCCGCCTTGTTGGTGAAGGTGAGCAGCAAAATCTCTTCCGGCCGAATACCCGAAGCGAGCAGATGGGCAATCCGCCCCACGATCGTGGAGGTTTTCCCCGTTCCGGCCGAAGCGATAACCAGGTTATGCCCAAACGGGGCTTTCGCGGCGGCAAGCTGCTCGGGATTCAGACGTGACAGAGGCATAGGGCGCTCTCCTTGGGCGATCGTGATGGCGCATTATAATCAGACTCTTTTAAAACAAGTTTGAAGCGAATGGAACACTTTTTGCATAAAACCCGTGATCAAATTTCACATCAGGAGTCAAAAAATATGAAAAAATCCCTTCTTGCGACTTTCGCGGCCGCTTCACTTCTTCTGGCCGCAGATCCCGCACCCGGTACATTCAAGCAACATATCGAACTGGGCTACATCGGTACTTCCGGCAACTCGGACAGCCAGACTTTCAGCGGGCTTTACAGCCACACCTATCAGTGGACGGAACAGACCGACAGCCTCTTTCGGGCCGATGCCCATTACGGAGAGCAGGATGGAGAGAAAAACGCCGAACGCTACCGTGCCCATCTTCTTGTCAATCATCACTACTCCGAGCGATGGTACAGCTACGCTGAAGCCGGTGCCTTGCGCAATGTCTTTGACGGATATGAGCAGCAGTACAACGGCGGCGCCGGCATGGGATATATCTTTATCAAAAACGACAAACAGTTATTCAAAGGCCGGGCCGGTTACCAGTACCGCTACGCCAACCTGACAACCGGGACAGACGAGGATAACCACTATTTCAAACTGGGGCTCAATCACGAATACCACTTTACCGAAAAAACCGGCGTGGTCTCCGAACTCAATTTTCTGGAGGATCTGGAAGAATCCGACAACTACGAAACGGTTTTTCGTATCGCGCTTAAAACAGCCCTCATAGACAACTTCTCTCTAAAAATCGGGTTTGAAGTCAAATATGACAATACCCCGGTCGAAGGCAAAGACAATACCGATACCACCTCCAAAGTGGCCATTGTCTACGACTTCTGATCCCTTGGGATCAGTGGTTGATCACCGCGTAATACTGCGACTCTTCAAACATAATACGCTCTGAAAGCGCTTTTACCACCGTATCGAACGCCTCTTTAAACTCTCTGTCATACTTGGCGTCGGGTGCGGTATACTTGGAGAGAAACTTCATCACAAAAGCTTTGGCGCCGCCAAAACTCTCTCGAAACTCGGCAATCATCGCCATGGTATCCGCATATCCGGGATCTTTCTCATTGGCTGAGCGCTGAATCTCGTAAAAGACCGTATCCTCCGACAAAAGATGCTCCACCACTTTCGTACCGAACTCTTTGAGCAACAATCGTACCTGCGCGTCGTTACCGCGCTCATAGGCGTTGTTGATTTTCTCAAGCATACCGGCCAACTCCGCATGCTCCTTTTTCCAGCGCTTCACCTCTTTTTTCCGTGCCGTGGGATCGCTTTTGAACCATCCAAACATGCTTACCCCTTTCACTTAAACAAAACTGTTTGTCAATAACTATTAACCATCTTAAATGCATTTCTCTTATACAAATCTTAAATGTTAAAAATTTTATGGTTATTTTAAATTTTATTCATGAATTAAAACAAAAAAGAGGGAAGGCGGTCAAAAACGGTGGTTTTTTATGAAAAATTGGAGAAACCTGGCCCCTCACAGGGCCGGAAAGAAGAAATCAGATATCCTGTTCGATAATGCGGCGGAATGTGTTGAAATAGGTGTCGTTCAGGGTTTCAAGCGAGACGGAAATATCGTTGACACGCAGTCGATCACCGCCGATGGTACCAACCTTTTGACAAGCCAGACCCCGCTCCTTGGCCATCTGCGCCACGGCGTCGACATTTTCGGGCGCCACCTCCAGCAGGGCCCGTGAGAAGCTTTCGCTAAACACATTGACACTCTCACCCACATCGGCTTCAATCTTGGCGCCCATGCCGCCCACGGCCGCCATCTTCGCCGCGGCGATGGCCAGGCCGCCCACGTTCAGGTCCTTGGCCGCTTTGAGGAGTCCTTGTTTGTTGGCCTCGATTACCAGGTCCCACAGGGCCAGCTCTTTGTCATAATCGATGGCGGGCAGTTTGCCGCCGGTGACTTTGAAGAGCTCTTTTAGATAGATACTGCCGCCAAACTCTTTTTCGGTCTCGCCGATCAGCAGCAGTACGTCGCCTTCTTCCTGAAAAGCCGAAGGGAGCACCTTGTGCTGATCGTCATTGACCCCGACCATACCGATGGTAGGCGTGGGGAAGACGCTCACGCCGTTGGTCTCGTTGTAAAGAGAGACATTACCGCCGGTAACGGGGGTGTTCAGCGCCGCACACGCCTCCTTGATCCCTTCGCACCCCTGGGCAAACTGCCACATCACTTCGGGATTCTCGGGATTGCCGTAGTTCAGACAATCGGTAATGGCCAGCGGGCGCGCCCCCGTCATGGCGACGTTGCGGCCCGACTCCATCACCGCCGCCGCCGCGCCCCCTTTGGGGTCGATATAGCAGTATCGGGGGTTGCAGTCACTGCTCATGGCGATGGCCCGGCCGTTCTCTTTGACGCGGATCACCGAACCGTCCAGGTCGCCGCCCTTTTTGACGGTATTGGTCTGCACCATCGAATCATACTGGGTGTAAACCCACCCCTTGTCCACCACCTCGATGCTTTTGAGAATGGTCTCAAACGCCTCCTGGTTGGAAGGAAGGTCAAACGCATCGATGTCAACCTTGGCGATCTCATCCAGGTATTTGGGCCGCGCCACGGGACGATCCAGCACCGGCGCCTCTTCGCTCACCGGATCGACGGGCACTTCGGCCACTTTCTCGCCGTACCAGTAGAGCTCCATCAGCCCCGTATCGGTCACTTCGCCGATGACGGCGCAATCAAGATCCCACTTCTTGAAAATCTCGATAATCTTCTCTTCGGTTCCCTTGCGGGCGCAAATGAGCATCCGCTCCTGCGACTCGGAGAGCATCAACTCATAAGGGGTCATGCCTTCTTCTCGCATCGGCACCCTGTCCAGGTCCATCCGCATACCGCTTCCGCTACGCCCCGCCATCTCAAAGGAGCTGGAGGTCAATCCCGCCGCGCCCATATCCTGAATACCCACGACATAATCGGTTTTAAAGAGCTCCAGGCACGCTTCAAGCAGAAGTTTTTCGGTAAAGGGGTCGCCCACCTGTACCGTGGGGCGCAGGCTCTTGGACTCTTCGGTGAAGCTGTCAGAGCTCATCACCGCACCGCCCAGGCCGTCACGGCCCGTTTTGGAGCCCACATAAATAACCGGGTTGCCCACCCCTTCGGCTTTGCCGTAAAAAATTTCGTCGGCCTTGGCGATACCCAGCGTAAAGGCGTTGACCAGAATGTTGCCGTTATAGCTGTCGTCAAAGAAGGTCTCGCCCCCCACGGTCGGCACCCCCATGCAGTTGCCGTAGCCGCCAATGCCCGCCACAACGCCGCGCACGAGATGGCGCTGGTAGGCCGCGCTCTCATCGTTACCGCGCACACGCCCGAAGCGCAGGGCGTTTAGGTTGGCCACCGGGCGCGCCCCCATGGTAAAGACGTCGCGCAAAATGCCGCCCACGCCCGTCGCCGCCCCCTGGTAGGGCTCAATAAAACTGGGGTGGTTGTGGCTCTCCATTTTAAAGACCGCCGCATACCCGTCACCGATGTCGATGACCCCGGCGTTCTCACCGGGTCCCTGGATCACCCACGGGGCCTCGGTAGGAAAGCCCCGCAAATACTTCTTGCTCGATTTATAACTGCAGTGCTCACTCCACATGGCACTGAAAATCCCGATCTCGACGAGATTGGGCTCGCGACCGAGAATCTGTTTGATATGCTCGTAATCCTCGTGACTCAGCTTGTGGGCTTTGAGAAGTTCGGCCAGATCCTGTTGCATGGGTATCCTTGAGATGAAATTGATGCGATTATAGTTAAAAAGGACTTGAAAAGGGGTTAAAAAGAGAATGTGGGCAAAAGCTTGCTATTTACGCCGTATTCGGTTATACTGCGACCAGGAAAGATGATTTCGACTCTCGTCTTTGTGTGTTAACGTTCTACCTCGACCCTTTCGATAGAAACTGGACCCCGCAAAACAGACCCGACACTTCTTCCAAACAGATTACTTACGAAAGGCCTCTTATGGCAGATACAATCCAGGGAACCGTCAAATGGTTCAACAGCGAAAAAGGTTACGGCTTCATTCAACCCGACAACGGCGGCAAAGACGTTTTTGTTCACTTCCGTCAGGTCAACCACACCGGTTACGGCCGTGTGGAGCTTAACGAAGGGCAAAAGGTCACCTTCACCATCGGCGAAGGCCAAAAAGGCCCGCAGGCCGAAAATGTCACGCCCCTTTAAGGGCGTCACATATCCTTGTTGACGATATAGCCCAACGAAAAGAGCTTGTCGTCCCAATGAGAAAGTTTCGGGCGCGTCGACGACGCCCCGCCCTCTTCCACCACACGGTTGACCACCGTCGCCTCTTTGGCTCTCTTCTTCTCAATCAGACAATCGACCACCTGCCCTTTAAGCCCGTTTGGAAGCGGATAGAGCAGTTCCAGATCGCTTTTGCCTTTGAAAATCGCCAGTACGGCAAACGGCTCGCCGTCACGTTCTCCCTCAAACAGGGCCATTTTACCGTTTTGGGCCGTCGTTTTTTGGTTTTTTAGATCAAACACTTCCGCCACCACCGCCTCGACGGCTTTGTCGAAATAGTTGTTGGCCGGCAGGGTGATCTTCTCGTCTACCACCACCTCCCCGTCATAAAGGGTGGCAAAGTGCCGGCTAATGCTTACAACATCCGCCTGCGTATCCTGACGCTCCAGGCGTTTGACGGGAATGAGGGTTTGGCACGTGCCGTTTCGCAACACCATCCCCTGCTTGTCAAAACTGATCGCCGGCGGCGTTTTGGAGGCCAGGCGCCACAGTACCAGCATGGCCGCCGCGGCCAGGATCGGAATGATAACCCGGCTACTCAACGGTGACACTTTTGGCGAGGTTTCGGGGCATATCCACGTCATTACCCAGGCGGATGGAGACCTCCATCGCCAACAACTGCTCCACCACCATCATCTCGAAAAACTCCAACATCGGATGATCATGCGCGTGGGTCAGCACAAAGTCGTCGGCCAGATCGAAAGGAAGCGGGGAGATGGCCAGAATGGTCGAATCCCTGGCGCTAAGCTCTTCGACATTGCTTTTGATCTTGTCATAGAGCAGGGTTTGGGGCATCAGGGCCACGGTAAAGAGCTCCGCGTCGGCCAGGGCGATGGGCCCGTGTTTCATCTCGCCGGCGGGATACCCTTCAGCGTGCAGGTAGCTGATCTCTTTGAGTTTAAGGGCCCCCTCCAGCGCCAGCGGGAAGAAGATGTCACGGCCGATAAAGAAGAAGCCGTGGCCGTGCAGGTAGCGCTTGGAGAGGCGCTTACACTTCTCGTGCACCGTCAACGCCTCTTTCAAAACGGTCGGTACCCTGTCCATCGCCTCCACTTCACGCCGGGCGCCCTCAGCATTTATGGTGCCGCGTTTTTGGGCGAAAAAGAGGCTCAGCATCCAAAGCACCATCACCTGCGTCGCGAACGCCTTGGTGCTGGCCACCCCTTTTTCAATGCCCGCGCGGGTGAGAATGGTGGCGTCAGCCATGCGCACAATGGAGGAGTTGTCCACGTTACAGATGGCCAGGGTTTTGAGTCCGGCCGCTTTGGCCATCCGCAAAGCCTCCAGCGTATCGGCGGTCTCACCGCTTTGGCTGATCACCACAAAAAGGGTATCGTCCGTCAAAAGCGGCTCTTTGTAACGAAACTCGCTGGCGATCTCCACATTGACCGCCATTTTGGCCTGACGCTCAAAAAGATAGCTCCCCGTCAACGCCGCGTGGTAACTGGTACCGCAGGCGCAGATTTTGATGCGGGTGAGGCCTTCTAAAAAGTCGCCGCCAAGCTCCTCAAACGCCACACCCTCATCCAGCACCCGGCCGATCATCGTATCGCCGATGACGTTGGGCTGTTCGTAGATCTCCTTTTCCATAAAGAAGCGGTAGCCACCCTTTTGGGCCGTCAGTTTGTCACCGGCCAAAGGCACGAACTGCAAAGCGTCGGGTTCGGCATAAATCTTCTCCGGTGAAGCGTATCCCACCGTCCCCTCTTCCATATAGGCCACCTCCGTCGCCTCCCCAATGAGCGGCGCGTCGGAAGAAGCGAAAAAGATCTCTCCCCCGGCGTTTTTACCGATGATCATGGGAGAGCCTTTGCGGGCGAAAAAGATGGTTTGGGGCGCTTTTTTACTCATGAGCAAAACGGCATAAGCCCCTTCCAGCCGGGCAATGGTCGCTTTAAAAGCCGCATAGGGTTCCTCATGCGTTTTGGTCATCTTCTCAAAGAGGTGGACAATCACCTCCGTATCGGTCTGGCTCAAAAAGGCCACACCCTCCGCTTCCAGTTCCTCTTTGATCTGACGGTAGTTTTCAATGATGCCGTTGTGCACCACGTAACTGTACTCGCCCATATGGGGGTGGGCGTTCAATTCCGTCGGTTTGCCGTGGGTGGCCCAACGGGTATGGCCAATCCCCGCGCCCGGTCCCTCCGGCTCGAACCCTTTGGTCTTCTCTTCCAGATTGACCAGTTTGCCCACCGCTTTGTAGGCGTGGATCTCCCCCTCTTTCATAACGGCGATTCCGGCTGAATCGTACCCGCGGTACTCCAGTTCCCGCAAACCGTCGATCAACCACCGCTTGATGTTCCGTTTCCCGATATATCCGACAATTCCACACATTTTTATTTTCCTAAACAGAATTCTCCGAACATTTTATCCATTATTTCGTTAAACTCCACTGGCCTGGAGATGGAGGCGATCGCCTCGATCGCCTCGTTCAGATGAAAGGAGAAAAGTTCCAGCTCTCCCGTCTCAAGGGGCTCAACAGCCGCTTCAACCGCCTCGGCGGCCCGACGGACGGCATCGATCTGCCGGGACGATACCAGCATCAACTCATCACTGCCGCCCATCCGATCCAGCCGTCTTTGAAGCGCCGAAACGATCTGCTCGCCCCGCTCTTCTGGACGCAAAAATACCGGATTCCACCCCTCAAGTTTCGTAACATCAAGACGTAAGGGCAGATCCGTTTTCGTCACCGCGACGATGATCTCTTTTTGTTCCCTGTAATCGGCCAGCATCTTCAAAATCCGCGCGTCCTCATCACTCCAGGGACGGGAACCGTCAAAAAGGGCGATCACCACGTCGCTTTGCTCCACTGCCCGCATAGAGCGCGCGATACCGATTCGCTCGATGCGATCGTCCGACTCCCGAATGCCCGCCGTATCGACGATGCGAACCAGGTGGCTGCCCACACGTAGGCGCTCTTCGATGGTGTCGCGTGTGGTACCCTCGATTTCGCTGACAATGGCGCGATCATCATGCAACAGGGCATTGAGCAAAGAGCTTTTGCCCACATTGGGACGCCCCACGATTGCGACTCTAAAGCCCTCGATCAACCCCCGGCGCCGCTCGCTGACCAGCACGAGACGTCTCATCTGGCCCGCCAACTCCTCCAATTGTTCCTTAAGGTTTTCAAGCAGATCCTCCGGCAGATCCTCTTCGGCGTAATCGATCGTCACCTCGGCGTGGGCCACGGCCCTAAGCAGGGCGTCACGGGTCTCTTCCACAAAACGGCGCAACTCCCCTCTCATCTGCCGGGCCAGAATCTTCGCGGCATCCTCGCTGGAGGCCTCAATCAGCTTGGCCACTGCCTCCGCTTCACTCAGATCCATCCGCCCGCCCAAAAAGGCGCGGCGCGTAAACTCGCCCGGCTCGGCCAGCCGCGCGCCGTGCGTCAGCACGGTTTGCAAAATCCTCTCGGCCACGATCATCCCGCCGTGACACTGAAACTCCACCACCTCCTCAGTGGTAAAACTGCGGGGGGCCTGAAACCAGATGACAATCGCCTGGTCAATGAGACCGCCTTCGTTGTCGTAAAGCTCTTTGAGATGGGCGTAGCGAGGTTTGAAGTTATGAAATCGGCAGATCTTCTCGGCAATAGGCTTAGCCAGCGGGCCGCTGACCCTTACGATGGCCACCGACCCCACCCCCGAAGCGGTGGCGACGGCGGCAATGGTGTCGTTCACCGGCGCTCCATGAAATCGTTGACGATAACGTAGCGCCCGCCATCCTTGTTGGAGCGAATCGCCACGTATTTGTCGGGAAATCGCTCCCGCAGTTTGACCAGGGCAATCTGCACCAAGATACCGTCCAATACCTTGGTATGGGCCCGTCCTTCCATTTCGACACGCTCAAAAAGCGGCTGAAGATAATTTTCGATCATCTGCTCCTGGTTTTTCAGAAACTCGGCGATCTCCAGCCGAAGCCTAAAGCCGTATTGTCCGTGAATCCAGTTGTAGAGCAGATGGCTGAGCGCTTTGTACCGGTATCCTTCCTTCCCGATCAAAAGCGCGGCGTCCTCTCCGTTGATCTCCACCAGCACCGTCTCCTCATCATAGGCGGCCACTTCGACGGCGTCGATTTTAAAACAGGCGTGGGCGAAAAGACGGTTGATCTTTTCGGCAATTTCGGGAACCACCGCATGGATATCGGGTTTCTCCTGGTAGAAATTGTCAAAGATCTCCCGCTCTTTCCCCAAAGGTTCGCGTACCGCTTCACTTTCGGCCAGCGTCTCCCTCACGATCGCTTCGATCTCGGCCCGTTCATCCGCCTCTTCCGACCGTTCTTCTCTCTCCGTCTCACGCTCCGCCGGCTTCTCGGATTCTGCCGGCTTCTCTTTCACAACCGGACTCTCTTCGGGCTCCGACGCCGTCTCCCGCCTCTTTGCGCTCCCGGTGGCGGGAGTGGCCACGATGATCGCCATTTTCCGTCCAAACCCCAAAAAACCTTTCGACGGATGCTGAATAACCTCAACCTCCAGTTCCGTCACGGAACAGCCGAAGCTTTCCGCCGCTTCGGCGTAGGCCGCTTCCAGCGTTTCCGCTTCAAACCGTTTCATCTACGCCACCTTGGGCTGTTTCTCGAGCATGCGGTTGATCATGAGCTGCTGGGCGATAGAGAAGATGTTGTTGGTCAACCAATAAAGCACCAGACCCGCCGGGAACGTGACGAAGAAAAAGGTGAAGATCACCGGCAGCCACTTGAAGATCTTCTCCTGCATCGGATCGGTAAAGTTACTGGGTGTCACCCGCTGTTGCAACCACATGGAAGCACCCATCAAAAGGGGAAGCACGTAATAAGGATCCATCACCGAAAGGTCGTGGATCCACAAAATCCACGGCGCGCCCTTGAGCTCGATGGCGTTAAGAAGGACACGATAAATGGCGAAAAAGACGGGAATTTGCAAAAGCATCGGCAAACACCCGCCCAGGGGGTTGGCCTTGTGCTTTTTGTACAGCTCCATCATGTGCATATTCATCTTCTGCGGATCGCCCTTGTACTTGGCCTGGATCTCTTTGATCTTGGGCTGCAACTGCTTGAGCTTGTGCATGCTCACCATGCCCTTGTAGGTAAGCGGGTAGAGAATCAGACGAATGAGAATCGTCAACGCCACAATGGCCCAGCCCCAGTTGGGAATGAAGTTGTGCAACCACAACAGCACTTTGAACATGGGCGCGGCGATGAAGGTGAACCAGCCAAACTCGATGATCTTCACCAATTCGGGATGGATCGCCTGCAGAATTTTATACTCTTTGGGGCCGATATAGCCGTGGAAGGTACGCGCGTTGCCTTCCCCTTTGACAAAGAGGATGGGGTTTTCGTCGGCGTCTTTGTCCACCACCACGTCCATGCCTTTGTCAAAATCGTAAAAGGCGGTGGCGTAGTAGCGGTCAAACGCCACGGCGATACGCGCTTTTCGGAACGCTTCGGTACCTTTGGCATCCCCATCCTGAATAAAGGTCAGCGTACCGTCGGCTTCCTCGATCATCGCCCCGTGCACGGTGTAGTTGTCGATACGGATGTCGGGACGATACCCCGGCGAGATAAACCAGGGGTGATTGCCGCTTACCTTCACCGATACGTCATAATGGTGATCGGGATAGACGGTCACCTTTTTTTCCACCGTTACCTCACCCAGGCGCTGGGTAAATGTCAGGGTACGGGGCTTGTCCGCCACCGTCAGATGGTCGACGGAGACGTGATAGGGCGTAGCAAAGGCCTGCGCGTTGAGTTTGGGATCGTCAAAACGGATCTCAAGAGGTTTGGGAATTTTGGGATGATTGAAGAGTTTGAGCTCACCCCCCTCTTTGTTTCGATACTGCCTGTCTTTGAGATAGACCTGGCTGATACGTCCGAGTGCGTCAAACTCGATGGTGGCATTGCTCGTTTCCACTTTTGCCGTGACCCGATCCATCGCGGAAACACGCTTCTCCTGCGCCGCAGCGGGTTTGGCGGCGGGCGCTTGCTCGGAAACGGCCGGCGCGGCACTCTTTTGGGTTGTAACGGCACTTGTATTCCGATCGGCCGCCGTCGGGGTTGTTTTGGGCATGAAGAGATAGTCGTAGGCGACAAAGACCAAAAGAGAGAGAAGTGTCGCCACCAGCACTCGGGTCTGGGTATTCATATTGTCTGTCACTGTGAACCTTTCTGAAAAATATTTTTAACGACCAGGCATCCCCGTGACCGGGGGACAAACCAGTATCGGATACGGGAAACTTTGCCGAACGTGGCTCCGCGAACGACGGAGCAGGAGATTTTGGGGTAATCGATACCGCCGTCAAAGAGCTGATTGCAGCGCAGTATCCTCAAAAAAGTGTGAAGCAGTGCCTGGAACAGGCTGGGATTTGTCGAGAGTTGCCATTTGGCGTATTCGGAACAGGTGGGGTAGTAGCGGCAACTGCCGAATCCGAGAAGCGTCAAGTATTTCTGATAAAATCGCAGCGCTGCCGAAAGAGGTTTTCTCAACATTCCCCGCCTCGTTTTCCGATCTCCAGCCGCCGAAGCGCCCGATCCATCGCCTTGAGCATATCGGCAAAAGGCACATCGAGAACCGGCGGTTTGGCGACCAATATATATTCGCCTTCTTTGAGCCTGGGGGCGACTCTTAGAAAGAGCGCCCTCAATCGCCGTTTGGCCCGGGCCCTTTTGACGGCGTTGCCAAGCTTTTTGCTGGCGACAAAACCGACTTTGCGGCTGCCTTCACGGGGCATGGCGAAAAGCACGAACGCGCTGTCATGCCACCGTTTGCCGCTTCGATAAAGCCGGTTGAAGTCCGCTGAACGTTTCAGCGACTCGTAGTGGATCAGACCGCCAATCGCTTACGCCCTTTGGCGCGGCGCGCGTTGATGATTTTGCGACCGTTTTTGGTTTTCATGCGGGCACGAAAACCGTGGGTGCGCTTGCGGGGTGTGTTATGGGGTTGGTATGTCCGTTTCATCCGACTGTCCTTGGTATATAAATTTAGCCCGTAATTTTATTTAAATTTCGCTTAATGAGAGTTTAGGAGTTTGGGAAGTCTCGGGATCTCAGCGACGCAGCGTGGCTTTCAAACGATCGGGATAGGTCAGAAGGTCCAGCGCATCGGCAATATTTTTGCAAACCAGGTCGGCGTTCAGCAACGCGTCGACAGCCGCGCCCTCCCCGCCGATAACGGCAATACCCAGCGCCGCGGCTTTGAGCATAAGGGCATCATTCGCCCCGTTGCCGACGGCTACGCAATGTCGTGCCCCCAATTGCCGGACAAAAGCGGCCTTTTCCTCTGTATGGTCACCGCTTTCAAGGATTCTTACGCCCACTTGGTAACCTTCCAGCGCTTTCCGAACGCTGCCAAAGGTATCAGCCGTCAGCACATACACCCCAAACGCCTCGGATAAAACGTCCAACCGCTCCGCTACCTCCGGCAACAGCGAACCGTCAAGCGCCACGGTACCGTTGAAATCCAGTACCACCGACCGTATCGTCAAGGGTTCGCGTCCCGGTATCGTGAGGTTTATCATTGTCTGCGCTCTTCCTCAACCAGTTTTTCCGAGGGTTTGCCCAGATAGAACCCCTGGAGATAATCGAAACCGAGCTGACGCATTTTCTGCAGCTGCAACTCGTTGTCTATCCCTTCCGCCACCGTTTTGATACCGATCCGACGACACGTTGTCACAATAGACTCCAGAATCGCGGGAACATGGGGATGTGAAAAGACCCGGGAAACCAGATACCTGTCTACCTTCAGAATGTGAGGCCGAAACGCCAAGATATACTCCAATCCGGCATACCCTTTTCCGTAGTCATCTATGGCGATCTCGATATCCAGTTCCTTGAGCTGCCTGATCTTGTTTTCAAGCCCCTTCATGTCATGGACCGGATTCTCTTCCAGCAATTCGATCGTCAACTGTCTCGTCAACCCCTCACACCGTTCGAAACTGTCGTAGATCGTCTCGAAAAGCGTCTCATCCAAAAAATCGTTGATATCGAAGTTGATCGAAAGAGAGACACCTTTTTCGCGAATCAACGCGAGCGCGTCGTTGATCAGATGTTTGCTCATCTCCCTGTAGGCACCGGTACCGCGAATAACGGGAATGAACTCGTTGGGAAGGTGAACGTTACCCTCCTTGTCCCGGATACGCGCCAACACTTCGTATTTGGCCAGCTCCATACTTTCGGCATCATAGATCGGCTGATAGAGAAAAAAGATTCTCTCTTCCCGAATCGACTCCTCGATCTCGTGATATAGAAGCGGCCGGGGCGCGTTTTTCTCTTCACCGAAAATCACCACTTTGTTCCGTCCGGTCGTCTTGGCGATATAAAGCATTTTGTCCGCCATGAGAATCGCTTCGGAAAGGTCCATCGTCGCGCCGGGTGTCGGAACCACGCCCATTGAGACGGTAATCTGCAACTCATGCCCGTTGTAACGCATCGGATGCATACTGAAAGCGTTGTGAATCCGGTAGGCGATCTCGATGACATCCTCCCGACTCTCGACGCCGTTGATAAAGATCAGAAACTCTTCTCCGCCGTACCTGATCAGAATATCCTCCGGCCTGGTCATACGCATCAGAATTCTTGCCGCATGGCGCAATACCGCGTCGCCTGTATCGTGCCCGTACCGGTCGTTGATCCGCTTGAAATGGTCCATATCCGCCAGAATCACCGAAGTCTTTCGTAAATCGAGACGATGGCGTACCTCGTCGAGCATATTACGGTTATAAAGACGTGTCAGGGGATCGATACTGTTTTTGCGACGCTGAAAATAGAAGAGAACCGCCCATAACAGACTCAACGCAAGCAGCGCGATCAAAACCGCCGATATGGTTTTCAAAAGACCTCTGATCGGGAGAATCAACGTTTTGAAACTCTCCAGCATGGTCAAAGAGATGTCAAACACCAGCAGATAACGCTTTTTCTGCCAGATTTTCATCGGATAGTAGTAGGTGATCCACAGGCCGGTAAAATTGTCCTGTATGCGGTAAACCGGCTCTCCGCTTCTTAACGCCTTGAGCCATGCGTCGCTGTCGGGATCGAATTTCTGCCCGAAAACACCCCGTTCCCCCACTTCAAAGGATCCGTCGGCGACATAACGGAGTTTGCCCGAATCATCCAGTCGCAGCATATAGACATAACGATAACTTTTGGTCGAGAAGAGAGAAAGAATACGGTTGAGCCGTTCCCGCAGGGCCGGGTTGTGTTTCAGCGTCTCGACGGGTCTGTCGGGAACGAGTTGCACGGCCCGAACCTCTATATTTCTGGCAAACTCCTCGATATTGTCACTCTGATAGCGCAAAAACGCGTCGGTCAGCTCTTCGAACGTATGATCGATATTTCGGTAAAACAGCAATACCGAAACCGTGACCGCCAACAAAACGGCCGAATAGATCACCGGATAGGGTAACAGATAACGCAGCGGTTTTTTCCACATCAGGCGGCACCTTTCCCGACGGCCCGCCCGTCTTTTTTGCTACTCCACATATTTCTCGTACCGTTTGGGAATCTCTATCCGCTCTTTTTCAAGCTCTTCACCGTTCAAAATGATATTGGGTCGGCCCTTTTGCCAGAAAAAGGCACCGATAGTCCTCTCTTTATGGGCGAGATAGTCCCGGTAGGAGAGAGAAAAGACCAACTGCCCCGGCCGGATACGGCAGCGCTCCATCAGGGCGCCGACATTCTCGGTAAAAAGGACATCCGCCGTTTCACAGGAGGAGACGATACGCATTTTCGACAACGCCGCCGCCTTGGTATCGAACCGTTTGCCCGTATCGATATAGACGCCGGGATTCTCCTTGTGTGTCACCAACCGTGCGAGACTCTCCATAATGCGGATCTTCAACTCATCCGCCGTCGCGGCCCAAAGAGTCAGCAGTAAGAAAGGCAGAAAAAGCAGGAGACGTCTCAAAACTGATACTCCAACCCGACCCATAATCGACGATCGATCACATCCACACCGTCCAGCCTGGTCGTCACACCCGTCAAAGGGTTGTAAACATAATAGTTCTGTTTCAGGGCCCTGCCGAGGATATCGTTGGCTTTCAGAAACAGGCTGAGCGCCCGTGAGTAGCGGTATGTCACCGCCATATTCCAATCCAACCCCGGTTTCAAATCTTCAAAACGCTGATAGATGAAATCCGTATGCATATCCAGTTTGTCGACCGTCGCCGACCACGACAGAACACCGCCGAATGTTTTGGAGCTTCCCAGACCGTTCCGAAGAATATTGATACTCTCCCATCCGTTCAATGAGATTTTCGCGAGAGGAGAGAAGTTGTGTTTCAATTCCGCCATGAAAGTATTGAAACTCATGGTATCGGGAAGGTTGCCGTATTTACCGTTTCCGTTTTCGTCAAGAAAGAAGTAACAACTGTCTTTCCGGAACATTTTGGAGGCGAGAAAAGAGATCTCGTTTTGCCCCGTCCGGTAGATCAGTTTGGTCGCGCCGACCGCCCCCTGCTCTTTGTCGGGATCCTCATCCTGATGGAATAGATAACGGTTGGCGTAGTAGGCCTGCATGACCGGAAGGCTCTCCGCGTACATCAGAAAACTTTTGCTGATCCAGTTTCCGTTGTTATAAATAAACCCTACCCGCCCGGAATAGACGGTTGAATCCTCCACATGCCCGTTCTCGATGGAACGGTCCACTTTGATCGAAGCCACCGCCATGCGATGATCGTCGAAAAGATAACTCTCCTCACTGAAAAAAGAGAGCAGGGTCTGGGCATTGTAATCGTCTGGAGAGGGATAGGGCGTATCGGCGAGATTGAACTTTTTGTAGCGGGCCTGAAGACCTGTTTCGTTGACGAACTTGCCATATTTGAAACGCTTCTTCAGCTGGGCTTCGTAGATAAACTCCTCAATCCGGGTATGATCTTCGTAATAGAACTGAACATAAGGCGGTTGCTCGATCTCGTAAAACCCCAACGGATAGGGCGGCTCCGTTCTATCGTCGTAGAGGCTGACCGAATAGCTGGCATTGACAAACGCTTTCAAACCGTTGTCAGGGTTGTCGTAATACCAACCGCCGTAAAAATAGCTGAAGTCAAAATCCGGATTGATCGACATCAGGTCGGGACTGTCCCCCATAAAAGCGTCCGACTTTCCCTTCATCACCTGAAGTTCCAGACGATGGTGGCCGCTTTGCAACTGACCGTACCCGGTCGAATACTCTTTGTCCCGATGCAGCGTATTGCCGTTTGGCGCTTTGACATCCTGCCGGTTCAGGTGGGAATAGTTGGCAAAGGCCAGATAGTCGAAGTTCTCTTTCACACCGGCCTGATACCCGTATACTTCCGACGTTCCCCGGCTGCCGAGCAACGCACCGATCAACGAGGTATTCTCTCTCTTCGGGTTTTTCGTATAGAGTTTGATCACGTAATAGGCGCTTTCAATCCCGAAGGTCTGGGAAGGTATGCCCAGATAGATCTCCGCGTGATCGATAAAAGACATATCCATCTGGCCGAAAACCCGCAGGCCGTCGTTGGTAAACACGCCCGAAATGGTGTGATCGTTGATATAGACTTTCACGCCGTTGGGAACGGGAGGTTGATAGGGTTCGTAGAAAGGATTGGTCAAACCGTATTTGTCTTCGGTATAACGGAAAAAGGGGATTCGTTCCAGCAACTCCTTGAGTTGACGGATCTGCATCCTGTCCAGATCCTGCCGGGTATAGACCTGCAGAAAACCGGCACTCTCCCGACGCGTCTGTTCGGAAAGGTCGGCTTTTTGGGCATACTCGCCAAGCAAGGCGTCCAGATCGTCGCTTCCCCAGACACCGCACGATAATAGTGCCGCCAGAGCGATCGACACCGATATACGCATCCCTTTTCCCTTTCCGACATGGTCACATTGAAAGTTAACTGGATTTTAACTCTTTTCTCTTTAAAGGAAGATAATTATTTTTTCCATAAGTAATAATTATTTAGTAGAGGTTAGGAGAACGTATCGGAAGGCGGCAGACCGCCCCCTTCCGAGCTTAACTGATTCGAACGGAGATCTCGCCGTTTTCGGCATCGAAGACGACACGGTTGCCCTCTTTGACCTTCTCTTCCAGAATCAATTCGGCCAACCGGTCTTCCACGATCTCGTAAAGTGCCCGTTTCAGCGGCCGCGCGCCGTAAACCGGGTCGAAGCCCGCTTCGGCGATCAGCGCTTTGGCCGCATCGGTGAGCTCCAGCGTAATATCCCGCTCTTCCAGTTTGGCCTGGATCCCTTTGAAAAGGATCTCCACAATCTGCGTAATGGCCGCCTGATCGAGCGGGTTGAAGATGACCATATCATCCAGGCGGTTGAGGAATTCGGGCTTGAAGTAGTGCTTCAGCTCATCCTTGACCGCCTTCTCCCTGTCTTCGGGATCTTTGAACTCCATGATCTTGTCGGAGGCGATGTTGGACGTAAGGATAATGATGGTGTTTCTAAAGTCCACCGTCACCCCCTTGTTGTCCGTCAGCCGTCCGTCGTCGAGTACCTGCAACAGTACGTTGAAGACATCCGGGTGCGCCTTTTCGATCTCGTCGAAAAGTATGACGCTGTAGGGCTTGCGGCGCACCGCTTCGGTCAGTTGACCGCCCTCTTCGTAACCCACGTAGCCCGGAGGCGCACCGACAAGGCGGCTGACGGCGTGTTTTTCCATATATTCGCTCATATCAATACGTATAAGCGCTTTTTCGGTATCAAACAGAAACTTCGCCAGCGTCTTGGCGGTCTGGGTTTTACCCACGCCGGTGGGTCCCAGGAACATAAAGCTGCCGATGGGCCGGTTGGGTTCACTCAGACCCGCTTTGTTGCGCTTGATGGCGCGGGCCACCGCGTGAATGGCCGCATCCTGTCCGACAACCTCCTCTTTGAGCACCTCCTCGACCTTGAGGATCTTCTCCTTTTCGCTCTGCAACATCTTGGTCACCGGAATCTGGGTCCAGCGGCTGACGATCTTGGCGATCATCTCCTCATCGACCGCGTTTTTGAGCAAGGTGCCCTCTTCCTGCATCCGATCCCACTGGGCATTCAGATCCTCCAGCTTTTTCTCGAGCTCCGGAATCTTGCCGTACTCGATCTCCGCCGCCTTGTTGAAATCGGCACTGCGTTTGGCCACCTCCGCCTCGTGGCGAAGTTTTTCGATCTCCACCTTGATCTGGGCGATCTCGTTAAAGACCTGCTTTTCGGTCTCAAACTGCGCCTCGAGTTTGCGCTTCTTCTCTTCCAGATCGGCCAACTCTTTTTCGATCTCTTCCAGGCGCTGTTCATTCTTTTTGGACTCCTCCATCATCAGCGCCTCTTTTTCGACCTGCAGCCGGCTGATTTCACGCTTGACGCGGGCCAGTTCACTCGGCTCGCTCTCGATCTGCATCTTCAGCTCCGCCGCCGCTTCGTCGATCAGGTCGATCGCCTTGTCGGGCAGATAGCGGTCGGTAATATATCGGGCCGAAAGCTTGGCCGCCGCCACCAACGCGCTGTCGAGAATGGTAACGTTATGGAACGCCTCCAGCCGCTCCCGCAGCCCCCGCAAAATCTGCAGGGCCTGGTTGATGGAAGGCTCGTTGACATGCACCGGCTGGAAACGGCGCTGCAGGGCCGCGTCTTTTTCAAAATATTTGCGGTACTCCTTCAGCGTCGTAGCGCCGATGGTGTGCAGCTCACCGCGGGCCAGGGCGGGTTTGAGCATATTGGCCGCGTCCATGCTGCCTTCGCTGGCGCCCGCGCCTACGATGGTGTGAATCTCGTCGATGAAAAGAATCACGTCACCGCTCTGCTTGACCTCTTCGATGACGGCCTTGAGGCGGTCTTCAAACTCGCCCCGATACTTCGCGCCCGCGATCAGCGCGCTCATATCCAAGGCGATCACCCGCTTGTTCTGCAGGCTGGCAGGCACCTCTTTGTTGACAATGCGCTGGGCCAGTCCCTCGACGATAGCGGTTTTACCCACGCCGGGTTCACCCAGCAAAATGGGGTTGTTCTTGGTTTTGCGGATCAAAATCTGCATCACCCGCTCGATCTCCTCGTCCCGGCCGATCACCGGATCGAGTTCGCCGTCGATCGCTTTCTTGTTCAGGTCGATGCCGTATTTCTCCAGTGCCTCCAGCGTCTCGTCGGCGGTCTGGCTCTCGATCTTCTTGCCGCCGCGAATCGCCTCGAAGGTCTTTTTGAGCTCCATCAGGTCGACAAATTTTCCCAGCACCTCTTTGATCTGCGGCTGCTCAAGATTGGACAGCAGCCAGGTATCCACAGCCAGGTACTGGTCACCCTGCCGGGCCATGAGCCCCTCGGCATGCTGCAGGCTCTCCTGCAAGGCACGACCGATCTTGATGCTCTCTTTGGTGACGGTCGAAACTTTGGGAAGCCGGTCGGCTACGCTCTTGGCTTCCAGCTCCAGGGGCGCTTTGTCCACATTCATGCGGTTCAGCGCCTGATTGAGAACGCTGCCGCTGTTGGTCAGCAGCGCCCAAAGCAGGTGCACGGGCTCCACTTCGGGGTTTTTGTTATGCAGCGCCAGGCTCACGCCCGACTCTATCGTTTCGGTCATTTGGTGGGTCAGTTTTTCCAGAATACTCATCTTCACGCTCCTTCGTTACCGCCTTTGGGCGGATCGTCTCATTTTGTTTGGGGAAATTTTACACCCATTCCCGCAACTTTTCCGCAACTTAAGTCGCACTTTGGAATAGTTATTTAGCGAAACAACATTATCATATTTAGTCAATTGTTGTCAAGGTTCTTTATATTCAAAAAGCACGGTAGAAAACGAAAAAGTATGGCCTGACCTCTCCCATTTATCAGCTTTTCAGAGACAACCTATTATAATATCTTCCAAAAATTTCGCCAGGAACGGATCCCTACAGTCATGAAACACAAAAGATCGTTTGTTACCGCCGGCTTCTTCTCCACCGCCGTCGCGCTCAGCCTGATGACCGCACCCGGACTGCTCGCCAAAAACAGAGCCCAGACCGATACCGTCTCCAAACTGGAAGCGCTGACCAAATTTACACAAGTCATCAGCACCGTCGAGCACTACTATGTCGACGATCTGACCATCAACGAGATCATCAACAAGGCGATCAAAGGCCTCATGGCCAATCTCGACGCCCACTCCTCCTTTCTGGACGCCAAAAGTTTCAAGGAGATGAAAATCCAGACCTCCGGCGAATTCGGGGGACTGGGCATTACCGTCGGTATGCGTGACGGGGCGCTCACCGTCATCGCCCCGCTCGACGGCACGCCCGCCGACAAAGCGGGCATCAAAGCCGGCGACATCATTCTAAAAATCGACGACAAATCGACCCTCAACATGACGCTGGATGAGGCGGTCAAGCTGATGCGGGGCAAGCCCGGCACCAAAATCAAGCTGACCGTCGTACGCAAAAACGAACCCAAGCCCATTGTCATCCCCATTACCCGCGCCATCATCAAGATCCAATCGGTCTACACCAAGAAAATCGACGGGGATATCCTCTACATCCGGGTGGTCTCTTTCGATCAGAAGGTGGTCAAAGATGTCAAAAAAGCCCTGGCCGACAACCCGACGGCCAAGGGCATTATTATTGACCTGCGCAACAACCCCGGCGGTCTGCTGGATCAGGCGGTGGGCCTGGTAGATCTTTTTGTCGATCACGGCGTCATCGTCTCCCAAAAAGGTCGGGTCAAAGAGGAAAACGACGTCTACAAAGCCCACAAAGAGGGCACCCGTGCCAAGATTCCGCTGGTAGTTCTCGTCAACGGCGGAAGCGCGAGCGCAAGCGAAATCGTCAGCGGCTCGTTGCAGGACCACCGCCGGGCCGTCATCGTGGGTGAAAAGACGTTCGGCAAGGGATCGGTACAGATCATCATGCCCATCAACAAAAAAGAGGCCCTGCGTCTTACCATCGCCCGCTATTATCTTCCCAGCGGCCGTACCATCCAGGCCGTCGGCGTCACGCCCGACATCAAAGTGCCTTTCGGCAAAGTGCAGATCGAGGAAGACACCTTCGCCATCAAGGAAGCGGAACTGAAAAAACACCTCAAAAGCGAACTGGAGAAGATCGACGGTAAAAAGAGCGACACCCAATCATCCAAAAAAGAGGATGACAAAAAGGTCATCACCGAAAAAGAGCTGCATGACGACAACCAGCTCAAAGAGGGTGTCGATATTCTGCGCGCGCTCATCATCACTCACGGAAGGAAATAACCGATGCAAAAACGCGACCTCCTTTACGAAGGCAAGGCCAAACGGCTCTTCACCACCGACGACGACAACCTGCTGATCGCCGAGTTCAAAGACGACCTGACCGCCTTCAACGGCGAAAAGCACGACACCGAAGCGGGTAAAGGCGCATTGAACAACCGTATCAGCACCGAGCTTTTCAAACTGCTTGAAAGCAAGGGGATCCCCACCCACTACGTCGATACCCCCGACGAGAACCATATGCTGGTCAAAAAAGTGGAGATCATCCTGATTGAGGTGGTGGTACGCAATATCGCCACCGGCAGTCTCTCCAAACGGCTGGGTATCGAAGACGGCACCAAGCTCCCCTTTACCCTGGTGGAGTTCTACTACAAACGTGACGACCTGAACGACCCCATCATCAACGACGAGCACTGCCTTATCCTTGACCTGGTGCGCCACGAAGGTGACCTGGAGGAGCTCAAACGGCTGGGCCGGGAGATCAATGTCATTCTCAAATCCTTCTTCGCCGACAAGGGCCTGAACCTGGTCGATTTCAAAGTGGAGTTCGGCTACGACCGTGAAGGCAACATTCTGCTGGCTGATGAGATCAGCCCCGACAGTTGCCGATTTTGGGATATGGAATCGGGCGAAAAGCTGGACAAAGACCGCTTCCGCCAGGGACTTGGCGGCGTGAAAGTCGCCTATGAAGAGGTTCTTAAACGCATTTTGGGAGAAAACAAATGAAAGCCATCGTCAACGTCTATCTGAAAGAGGGGGTTCTTGACCCCCAGGGCAAAGCGGTTCACCACGCCCTGGATTCGCTGGGTTTTAACGGCGTCAAAGATGTCCGTGTCGGCAAGCAGATCGTTTTGGAGCTGGAAGCCGATGACAAAGAGGCGGCCAAAGCGGAAGTGGAGAAGATGTGCGAAACCCTGTTGGCCAACACCGTGATTGAAGATTACAACGTCGAGATTGTCTCATGAACGTGACCGTTTTGCAGTTTCCGGGCACCAACTGCGAATTTGACACCCAATACGCTTTTAAGCGACTCAACCAAAACGTCACCATTCTTTGGCACGAAGAGACCGCCCTGCCCGAAAATACCGACCTGGTCGTAGTCCCCGGCGGATTCAGCTACGGCGACTACCTGCGTAGCGGCGCCATCGCCCGTTTCAGCCCCGTCATGCAAGCGGTCAAGGCGTTTGCCGAAAAAGGGGGCTATGTTTTGGGCATCTGCAACGGCTTTCAGATCCTGCTTGAGAGCCACCTGCTCCCCGGCGCCATGAAACGCAACGAAAACCTCCACTTTGTCTCCAAGCACCACTGGCTCAAAGTGGAAAATCGCGACAACCGTTTTTTGAGCAAATGCGAGGCGGGAGAGCTGTTAAACATTCCCATCGCCCATGCCGAGGGGAACTACTTTATCGAAGAAGAGGGCCTCAAAGCGCTTTGGGATAACGGCCAGGTGCTACTGACCTATTGCGACGAAGCGGGTAACCCGGCCAACCCCAACGGCTCGGTGGACAACATCGCCGGCATCTGCAACAAAGAGCGCAATGTCTTTGGCCTGATGCCCCACCCGGAAAGGGCCATGGAGGACGTTTTGGGCTCCGATGACGGTGTGAAAATGTTGGAAGGGTTGTGCTCCTGATCGCGCGGATATTTTTCATCGCCCTGACGCTCACTTCCCTGCTCTGGGGGACGGCCGCGTTTGAAGAGGAGAGACCGGTTTATGCGCCGCCTTCCGCCCAGATGCCGGAAGAGGAGGGACGTGAGGCGCTCCTCTATCTCTCACTTGAGAATCTCCCCGAAAAGGTCTATGTCGGGGAGATCTTTCCCGTTACCGTCAAAATCACCTCTCTCAACAAGCATCTCCCCTATATCGTCACCACGGAAGGGGGGCGTCATATTCGTGTGATAGACGGGCCCAGAAGGGTCGCTCCCAGGGCTATCAACCGCCTTACCTTCTATTTGCAGGCCACCGACACACCGGCGACCCTTCCCCGTTTTGTCGTCCGCTACGAAGACGGTTCGGACAAGGCCGTTTCGGCCCCCGCCTCTCTCACGGCGGTACGTCTCAACCCGCCAAACCACTTTTGCGGCGTCTTGGCCCGTACCATGCGTTTGCGTAACTATCAGGCCTCAACCTATGACAAGGGGCGCAACATACTGGTTCTCGAGATCGACGCCTCTTTCGCCAACCTGCGCGATTTCCACCTGTCCGGCGCCCTCAAAGAGGGAATCGATTCTCTTAAAGGCACGTTGGGAGAGAGACAAATGGTCTATTACGCCATTTTGCCGGAGAATATCGAGCAGGTACGCTTCAGCTATTTCAATCTCACCAAAAACCGATACGAGACTTTCCGTATTCCGGTGCTTGTCAAACGCAGCAGTGTCAGCACCCAGACAAACCTCGACCCGCAGGCCAGCGAGTTTACCCGTTTCAAAATCGCCGTGACGCTCTTTTTCATTCTTCTGTGGCTGCTGCTTTGGTGGAGAACCCGTCGCTGGCGCTATCCCTTTTATGTCACGCTGGCCACCGCCTATCTGCTTACCTACCTTATTCCCCTAAAAAAGGTTTGTCTCAAACGCAACGCCGTCGTCTACCTGCTGCCCACACCGCAAAGTACCCCGTTTCTGCGTCTGGAGACTCAAACCGAAGCCAAAGAGATGGCGGTTCGGGGCGACTATGTCAAAATCCAGCTTCCCAACAACCGAATAGGATGGGTCAAACATGAAGATCTTTGCCAAAATTAGATTCTTTTACGCCGCGTTCGTCATCTCCTTCGTCGTCTCGCTTATGATTCCCTCTCTCATTCTCTTTCCCAACCGAAAACGGGAGATTCTGCACTACGGCAACCGGGTGATGGTGGCGCTGCTGGGCGCGCGCATCGAGACCGTCGGCCAACCCGATGAAAGAGCCCAGCTTTACATCATGAACCACCAGGGCATCGTCGACATTATCGTGATGGAAGCGCTACTGAAAAAGAACCTCCGTTGGGTCGCCAAAAAGGAGCTTTTTGAGGTGCCGTGGTTTGGGTTACTGCTTAAAAACGCCGAGATGATCAGCATCGATCGGCAGGATCGCAAAGGGTTGATCAAACTGCTTAAAGAGGTGAAAACCTCTATCGAAAAGATGCACCGACCCGTAGCTATCTTTCCCGAGGGAACCCGCTCCAAAACCCAAAAGCTTCTGCCTTTCAAAGAGGGCACCCGCATGATCGCCGAAAAATTCGGTCTTATCGTCCAGCCGGTCGTGATCGTGGGAAGCAAGCGCATTGTCAACGAGCATGAAAAAACATCAGGCTCAGGTACCGTCAAAGTGATCTTCCTGCCGGCCATCGACGCCAAAGAGGCGCCCCAAAAGTGGTATGAAGAGCTTCATGCCCAGATGCAAAGACGCATTGACGAAGAGGCTGAGCATGGGCTTCTTCGCTAAACTTTTCCTCTTTTCGCTCCTTGTCACATCGATACTCTGGAGTGCCGAACCCCTGCGCATCGGCACCGACACCGCCCTGCCCCCCTACACCTTCAAAAACGCCGAAGGCCAGACGGTGGGTATCGAAATGGATCTGGCCCGCCTGGTCGCCAAAGCCCTCCACCGCCCTTTGCGAATCAAAGTCCTACCCTTCAAAAAGCTTTTTGAAGCCCTGAAAAACGGGGAGATCGACATCATCATGGCGGGTCTTTCCATCACCAAACCCCGCACCGAAAAAATGCTCTTTACCGTCCCGTGGTGGCATACGGCCCAGATGGCCCTCACCCATCAGGCCAACCGCCTCATTCCCAACCCCTCCTCCGACGGTGTGGGCATGCGCGTAGGCTACCTCAAAGGGACCACAGGCCGACTGCTGATTACCCGCCGCTTTCATAAAGCCAAATCTTTTGGATTCGAGACAATCGAAGAGGGCATTGCCGCGCTTATTCGTAACCAAATCGACTACCTCTTTGTGGACGCCCCCACCGTCTGGTACTACACCAGTGTCCACCCGCTTGAGCATATCGCCGGCTGGTACCTCCCCTACACCGATGAGCCCCTGGCCTGGGCCCTGCAACCGGGCCAGACAGCGCTGAAAAAAGCGTTGGATTCATCTATTCAAACGTGGCGCCAGAACGGCACTATCCGTAAAATCCTCGGACACTGGATTCCGGCGGCGGTTGTGGTGCCAAACCCCGACACACCTATCCGTTTTGACCGTTGATTTCCCGCATCTTCGCTTTGCAGGCGACAATCTGTTCTTTTATTTTGGCCATCATCTGGCGGGCTTCGCCCTCTTCAAAATCGTTATCGGCCCACTCCAGCTTCTCGGCCCACGCCAGATAGCGGGCCTTGAGCTCTTTAAACTCTTTTTGCAACGCTTCGGGTGTCGGTGTCTCACTCTCTTTATTGGGCATCTACGCTCCTAACCTGATAATTTTGTCACTGCACCATTTGGCCAGATCCTCGTCGTGGGTGATGAGCAAAATCCCCACCTCATCCAGGCTCTCCACCAACATACGCATGACATCGAGCTGAATCAGATTATCCAGCGCCGACGTGGGTTCATCGGCCAGCAACAGTCTGGGACGCATCAGCAACGCCCGCAGAATGGAAGCCCTTTGCAGTTGTCCGCCGGAGAGTTCATGGGGCAGTTTTTCCAAAAGGCCGACATCAAACCCCATCCTTTGACAAAGAGATTCCATCCCCGAGGTATCGGCCACATCCCGAATTTGATCGATCAAAGTAAAAGAGGGGTGAAAAGAGCTGTACGGGTCTTGAAAAACCTGGGAAAAGGGCACCTTTTCAATGATACCCTCAAGCGGTTTCAAAAAACCGGCGATCAACTCAAACAGCGTGCTTTTGCCGCTGCCGCTGGGGCCCAGAATGGTTACGATCTCCCCGCGTTTTAATCTCAAAGAGAAGTTTTGATACAACAGCCGATCAGCACGGTAGCCGAATGTCAGATTCTGAATATCGAGTACCGTTTCGGCCGGCGCATCCATCCCCCTACTCCCTGATCTGGCCGTTGCCGAAAATCTTGTATTTGTAGGTGGTCAGGTCGTTGATGCCCATGGGGCCGCGGGCATGCAGTTTATTGGTCGAAATGCCCACCTCCGCGCCAAAACCGAACGCCCCGCCGTCGGTAAAGCGGGTGGAGGCGTTGACATAGACACACGCCGCGTCCACCTCATTCAAAAAGCGCTCCGCCGCTTTATGGTCGTTGGTAACAATCGCCTCACTGTGGCCCGACCCGTAACGGCGGATATGGGCAATGGCTTCATCCACGCCATCCACCACTTTGATGGATAACACATTGGCCAGGTACTCGGTATCGTAATCCTCTTCGCCGGCAGGCTCTACGGGGACGATTTGGCGGGTCGCCTCGTCTCCCAGGAGTTTTGTCGCCTCAGCGTCAAAAGCCTCTTTGAGTCTGGGCAGTGCCGTAGCGGCGACGGCGCGATCTACCAACAAAGTCTCCATGGCGTTGCAGACACCGGGCCGTTGGCACTTGGCGTTGACGGCGATTTTGACGGCCTCGTCCAGATCGGCCCCGGCGTGGATATAGGTATGACACAATCCCTTGTCGTGCTTGACCACCGGAACCGTGGCGTTTTCGTTGACAAAGCGTATCAGCGCCTCCCCGCCCCGGGGGATAATAAGATCGACATACCGATCCATCCGGATCAGCTTCGCCACACCCTCCCGGCTGGCGTCGGGCAGGAGACTCACCAGCGCCTCGGGCAATCCCTCCCGGCGTAAAACGTCGCGAATCACACCGGCGATGGCAGCGTTACTTTGGCTGGCCTCTTTGCCCCCTTTCAAAATGGCCACGTTACCGCTTTTAAAACAGAGCGCCGCCGCGTCGGAGGTGACATTGGGGCGCGATTCGTAAATAATGCCCACCACCCCGATGGGAATGGCAACCTTCTCGATCCGCAGGCCGTTGTCGGTCACCCAGCCCTCCAACACACGTCCCACCGGCTCTTTGAGCGCCGCGATCTGGCGCACCGCCTGCGCCATAGCCTTAATGCGCCCTTCATCCAGAAAGAGCCGATCCATCAACGCCGACGACAACCCGGCGTTTTTTCCTTCCTGCATATCCTTGGCGTTGGCGGCCATGATCATTTCGCACTCACGCTCAAGCGCGTCGGCGATCTCTCTTAATACGCGGTTTTTCTTTTCACCCTCAAGGGTCGCCAGTATCGAAGCGGCCGCTTTGGCCTCTTTCAGGTAGTTTTCCATCCGTCTCTCCTATGGGTAAGTAGATCTTTGAGGCTGGCACGGGGGTCCTTGCCGTTTAATATCTCGTCCACCTCCTGGGCTATGGGCAGATAGATGCGCTTCTGCTCTGAAAGGCGCCGAAGGGCCCGTGCGGTGCCTATACCTTCCGCCACCTCGCCGAGTTCTTCCAATATTCTTTCCAGCGCCTTGCCCTCGGCCAGTCCCAGCCCCACGCGGTAGTTGCGGGACTTGACGCTGTTGGCGGTCAAAAAAAGATCGCCCGCGCCGCTCAAGGACAAAAAGGTCTCCTCTTTGGCGCCAAAATGACGACCAAAGCGCGCCATCTCCACCAATCCCCTGGCCACCAGCGCCGCCTTGGCGTTCTCGCCCAATGCCAACCCCTCGCAAACGCCCGCGGCGATGGCGATGACGTTTTTATAGGCCCCCGCCGCCTCGGCCCCGATGACATCGTCGCTGACATAGGTTTTGATGTAGTCGGGGAAACGCTCTCCCCACCCCCTGGCCAAGGCAAGATCGTCACTGTTGAGTACCAGAGCCGTCGGCAAAGAGGCCATCACTTCCTGTGCGAAGGAGGGGCCGCTTAAATAAGTGATCCCCGCATCCGGCACGATCTCATTGAAGATCTCGTTCAAAAAAGCGCCGCTGGCCGCTTCGATCCCTTTGGAAGCGACCAGCAGGTTTTTCCTCTCGAGACGATCGGCATACCGGTGCAACCAGCTTCGCATCGCCTGCGCCGAAAGCGCCAATACGATATGCTCTTTTGTCAACGCCTCCGCCAACGCCGTCGTGCCCTCCGCCTCTCGCCCCCGCGCGGAGGCGACAAGAACCCGACACCGGCTTGAGAGCGCGTGGGCCAACGCCCGTCCCCACTTACCGGCTCCGATGACGGCTATCTCATCCATGCACCACCCCTTCATGCAGCTTTTTGTAGAAACGGTCCAGATCCTGGCTCTCCCCCAGCAAAACCAGTATATCCCCCTCATCAAACTTGTGGTCGATCCCCCGGGAGACAAAAATAAAGTCATCCCCCATCTCCCGGTCGGTGATACCCACAAGAATCAGCCCAAAGGCTTTGAAGTCCACTTCGCTTAAATGCTTATCTTCCAGAAAGCTGTTTGGTGGAATCTCGATCTCCTCCAGACTGATGCCGTTATCCACGAAAATAATCTCATCCAGCACCCGCGTCACCGCCGGCCGGGTGATGATGTCCACGATCCGGTTGGCGCTGGCCTCATAAATATCGATCACCTTGTCCGCCCCGATAAACTTGAGTTTGCGGGTATTCTCGGCGGATGTGGAGAAAGAGATGATAGTGGAGTTTCTGGTCATGCTCTTTAGTGAAAGTACCAAAAAGATATTGAGCGCCATCTCGTCCATGGCACAAAAGAGTATTTTATTCTCCAATCCCAGGTCGATCAATTCCTGATCATGCTTGTAATCGACACTGAAAGAGCGGGCGATACCGTGCGCCTTGGCATCGTCGATCAGCGTGTCGGACTGCTCGACCACCGTAATTTTGGAGAAGTAGGTCGAGAGCATCTCATAGACCCGGTGACCGAGTTTGCCGTATCCGAAAAGGATAATCTCACGCTTCTCTTTGCTGATATCGAACACTCTGTTCCATCCTTCCCTTGAAATCGGCGATACTGACGGTATACCCCATCACCACCAGTATGTCGCCCGCATGCAGATCCGTCTCTTCCGGCGGATTGAATAGAACGTAATGGTTGACCCTTCGCCCCTCGCGACCGATGGGCTTGAGTATGGCCAAAAGTACCAGACGGTTCGAGGAGAAGTCGAAATCCGCCACTTTCGCACCGTCGAGAAAGGAACCGATTTTCACCTCCACTTCGTCGATCCGGGCCGATTTTTTACGGGTCAAAATAGCCTGAAGCGCGTCAAAAGCGACAGGTTGACCGATGTAGACGGCCCCCAACAGTCCGGCGATCTCTTCGGGCATAATCAGGTGGGTAGCCCCGGCCAGCTTGAGTTTGGTAGCCACGCTGCGTTCGCTACAACGAGCAATTATCTCCACCTCTTTGCAAAGGCTGCGGGCATTGATGGTGATGAAAACGTTGATGATATCATCGTGGGTCACGGCGATAACCGATTTGACATTGGTGTCGATTTTGAGTTTCAACAGCGTCTCGCTCTTGGTGGCGTCGGCTTCGAGCACCTGAAACCCGTCCAGTTCCGCCTTGGTCACTTTATCAGGATCGTTCTCGATCACCAGCAGTTTCTCACCCTGTTCCCTGAGCTTGGCAGAAAGGATCTGGCCGATCTTTCCGTAACCGCACACCAGGTTCAGATCACGGGTTTTGGCCACCTGGTTGAGTACCCGTGTGCGCTTGATTTCGGGCAGTTTCTCCCCGAAAGCCGAAACGATAATGGAGGTCAGAAAGGTCATGGCCCCCACGCCGGTAATGATCACCAGCATCGAGACGAACCGCCCCTCGTGGGTGACGGGCGTGATGTCGCCGTAACCGACGGTCGTCACCGTCACCACCGCCCAGTAGATCGCATCGAAAAGCGAGTTGATATTGGGATTTTGCCCGGCCCCCTCGAAAACATAGATCATCATCGACGCGATCAACGTAAAGAAAGAGAGGAGCAAAAAGAGGGCATAGAGTTCGATCTTCTTGTTTCTCAATATCTCGAAGAATTGCACAAGGCTTTTGGAATAACGCAGCATTTTGAAAGCGCGGAAGAGAACGAAAACCCGCAAAATCCTGATCTCACGGTAGCTGGGCAAAATGGCGACCAGGTCGATAATGGCGGGCAGAGAGGAGACATAGGCCCACTTGTTCTCGAAAATCTCCCCAAAGGCGCGTTTGAGAGAAAAAGGTTTCTCGAAAAACTGCGACTCCTCGTACTGGGCGATAATGACTTTGTGCATATCGTCATGCACCCAAAGGCGCAACAGATATTCGATAATGAAAATATAGGTCACTACGTAAAAGTCGTACCGCTCCAGCCAGACCGCCACGTGTTCACGTACATCCACCACCAGAATGATGACGGAGGAGAGAATGATAAAGACCATAAAAAGGTCGAAATATTTTTTGTAGGGATAGTCGTCGTTGTTGAGAAGGTTGTTAAAAAATCCCTTGATCCGTTTATACCGGGTCGACCCCTCCAGAAAGTAGGAGACCGTCACCAGGTATTTGATAAACAGCTGTTTCAAGCGTTCAGCCGCTCTTTGAGAAGTTGGTTGACTTTACCGGGGTTGGCGGTGCCTTTGGAGGCTTTCATCACCTGCCCGACAAAGAAGCCGAAGAGTTTCTCCTTGCCGCCTTTGTACTCCTCCACTTTGTCGGCGTTGGCGGCAAGCACCTCGTCAATCAGCGCCAAAATGGCCCCGTCGTCACTCACCTGTTTAAGCCCCAGCGTCTCGATGGCTGAATCCACCTCGGCATCGGGGTTTTCAAAAAGGTAGTCCATCACCTCTTTGGCCGCCTTGCCGCTGATGGTACCATCCTTGATGCGCGCAAGAATCGCTGAGAGTTTTTGGGGCGTCACGGGCGCCTCGTCCACACCCATGCCCCCTTTCAGCCTGGCCGCCAGCTCCACCGTCAGCCACTTGGCCGCCTCTTTGGGGTCGGCGCCGGCCGCGACCGCCGCCTCAAAATAGCGCGCCTTCTCCACCTCGGCGGTAATCACCGACGCGTCATACTCCCGCAAACCGTAATCGCCGACATAGCGGGCCCGCTTGGCGTCGGGCATCTCGGGAATCTTCTTGGCGGAGGCCAACAGCGCCTCGTCCAGCACCACCGGAAGCAGGTCGGGTTCGGGGAAGTAGCGATAATCGGCGCTGTCTTCCTTGCCCCGCATGGAGCGGGTCTCCCCTTTATCAGGATCAAACAGGCGGGTCTCCTGCCACACCTCCTCCTCATACACCCCGTCTTCCCACGCCTCGATCTGGCGCTCCACCTCATACTCGATGGCCTGGTGGATAAACTTGAAGCTGTTCATGTTTTTAATCTCAACCCGGGTGTAGAGCTTCTCATCCCCTTTGGGGCGAATGGAGACATTCACGTCACACCGGAAAGAGCCCTCCTGCATATTGGCGTCGCTGATACCCAGATAACGCACGATGGCATGGAGTTTTTTCAAATAGCGCACCGCCTCGTCGGCGCTTCGCATATCCGGTTCGCTCACAATCTCCAAAAGCGGCGTACCGGCGCGGTTGAGATCGACCAGAGAGTGATCCCCCTCGTGCATATTTTTGCCCGCATCCTCCTCCAGGTGGGCACGCGTAATGCCGATACGCTTCTGGCTTCCGTCGTCAAAGTCGATCATCAGGTGGCCGTTTTCGACAATAGGCACCTCAAACTGGCTGATCTGATACCCCTTGGGCAGGTCGGGGTAGAAGTAGTTTTTGCGGTTAAAGACGGAGCGGTCGTTGATTGTCGCCTCAATGGCGTGACCAAACATCATCGCTTTTCTGACCGCCTCGCGGTTGAGCACCGGCAAGGCCCCCGGCAATCCCAGGCAGACCGGGCAGGTGTGGCTGTTTTGCTCATCGGCGAAGCTGGTGGCGCAGTCGCAGAAAATCTTGGTGCGGGTATTGAGCTGAACGTGCACCTCCAGCCCGATAATCGTTTCAAAAGCGCTCATGGCTTTGTTATCCTTCCAGGTAGTTTGCGAAATAGCGTATCGACGCGAAACCGTCGGCGCCCGCTTCGGCGACCGCGGCAATCTGGGAGGCGCTGACAATGCCGCCCAGGGCGATCAATTTAACGGATATTTTATCTCTCATTTCTTTTAACTTCTCTAAACCCTTGGGCGCCCCTTTGCCCGGCGTGGCGAAAACGGGGCTGTAGGTCACCCCCCACGCCCCTCTGCTTTGCGCCGTCAGCGCCTCTTGCAGGGTATGGGTGCTTACCACCGTTTTAAGTCCCGCCCCGACCGCTTCGGATACCACGCCCAAGCCGGTAGCCGGCAGGTGCACCCCGTCCGCGTTCAGACGCTTTGCAAGATGAATATGGGTATGCAAAAAAAAGAGGGTGTCGGAAAATGCGGGTTTAAGCGCCAAAAAGGCTTTCGCCAGCGCTTCGTAACGCGCACTGTCGGCCCCTTTGTCCCGCAGGCAGACAAGATCGGCCCCGTTTTTTGACAAGAGCGTTTTGACCCTTTCTTGAACCGTTTCGGGCGTTTGGCCGTAGTAACGGGGGTCAGTGACGGCGTAGCGAAGCAGTCTCATCGGATTCAGGTTTGCCGGCATCTCTTTGGCCCGCCATCTTTTCCAACAACGCCACCTGGCGCTTTAACAGGCGTACCTTCTCAAACTGCGCGGAGATAGCCTCAAGCACCACCACCAGAAAAAGGCCAAAAAAAGAGCCGATAATCCCCGCCATCAAGGCGATGACCAACCCAAAAGGCGAAAACGACCAAAAAAGCAAAACGGCTCCCAGCAGCACAATCGCCCAGGCGGCCCCCAACAGAAAACTGACAACGGTTTCGGCCACGGTACGGCGCATCATGACTCCTTGCTTGTACTATAGTCTAAAGCGTTTCAAAGAAGATTATCTTAGCGAAAAAAGAAGAAAGCGAGAAAGAGGGCCGGGAGGCAGAGCCCGGCCGAAAGGTTGGATTAAAGAGACTCCTCTTCCAGCATCACGGCGCCGGCCAGGTAGACGTAGGTGAGGATCATGAAGATAAACGTCTGAAGCAGGGCCGAGAAGGTCAGAAGCAAAAAGGCGGGCAGCGGCACGATCCAGGGTGCCAGCATCAACAGAACCCACAGGAAAAGGTCATCCCCCTTGATGTTACCGAAAAGCCGGAACGAAAGGGAGATGATACGGGAGATATGCGAAACGATCTCGATGGGGAACATCAGAGGCGCCAGCATCTTCACCGGCCCCATAAAGTGCTCGAAATAGTGGATCACACCGTTTTTGCGGATACCCTCGAAGTTGTAGTAGACAAAGACAATAATCGCCAGAGGCAGCGTCATGTTGATATTGCCCGTGGGCGACTCGAAACCGGGGATGATTCCCAGTACGTTGGCGATGAAGACAATGATTCCGATCGTCGCCACAAGCGGCAGATACTTGCGGGCGTTGGTCTCGCCGATGACGTCGCGTCCCATGGCGATAACGCCCTGCAGATAGGCTTCCATGACGTTTTGCGTACCCACCGGCACGAGACGGAGGTTTTTCATGGTCATTTTCGCAAGCAGAAGCGCCAGACCGGCGGTCAGGAGCAGGTGGCCGGCGAAAACGAACCCGTGAGAGTGGTTGATGGCACCCAAAAAGGTAAAGACACCTTCCATACGGCTTCCTTTTCACTAAAATTTGGGAGATTTTACCACACCCTCCATTAACCCGCCTTTAATTCAGGCCAGCCGGTAAAGACGCTTGCGCTCTCCCGAACTGCCGATCCCCATCTGCTTGCGGTACTTGGTAACGGTACGGCGCACCATCTTTACCCCAAATCGCGCCTGCACCATCTCCAGCAGTTTCTGGTCGCTCAGGGGCTTTTGACGATCCTCTTTCTCTATGACTTCGGCAATAAAGCGCTTGATGGCCGCGTTGCTCACCTCCTCATCCAGCCCTGCGACAAAAAAGCTCTTCATGGCAAAAATACCCCTGTCGCAAGCCAGATATTTGTTGGCGATGGCCCGGGAGATGGTGGAGGGGTTGTGGTCGAACTCCTCGGCGATGTCTTTGAGCTTCATGGGCCGTATCTCGCCGCCGGCGAAGAAATCGTATTGAAACTCCACGATCATCAGCCCTATTTTATAGAGTGTCGCCTTGCGCATGGCCAGGGCGTCAATGAGGTCTCTCGCCTCTTTGAGACGCTTTTTTACAAAGGCCTCGTCAATGCCGGGATCCTCAATCTCAATATCCGGGTAGAAGATGTCGTTGATTTTGACGGTAAAACCGTACCCCTCCCGCTCCACGATCAGGTCGGGTACCAGGGGACGGGAGGCGGGCATGGTCTCCAGCGCGGGCGGGTTTTTGAAGCGGCGAATCACCCCCAACGCCTCGCTATAGAGCGGATGATCATAAAAGCGCTCCAGCGCGTCGAAATTTTTGAGCATCGCCTCTACGGTAGAAAAGAGCGGCTCGGCCACCTCACTCTGGTAAAGTTGAAAGAGCATCGCCTCCGAAGGGGTGCGGGCCCCCACCCCCGACGGCTCCAGGTAGGCAAAACGAAGCCGAATCTTTTCGACCTCATCCGCCGTCACGCCCAACTCTTTGGCGATATGGGCCGTATCACCCTCAAAATACCCCTCCTCCCCGATCCAGGCCAAAATAGCCCGGGCGATCTTCTCACTGCGGGGGGTGGGGAAAAGGGGGGCGCCAATCTGCTCTTCCAACCGCTCATACAATGACTTTTCATAAATGCCGACCGCCTCGATCACTTCGGTCCGACCGCCCCGAAAATTCTCGAAACGCTCAAAACGCCCCGCGGGACGCTCAGGTGCCTGGGTCTCAAAACCGGAGCGCACCTGAAGATAGGGGTTATCTTCCTCGTAGGCCTTCAGGCGCTCTTCCAACTCCTCCAGTCCCGCCTGAAGAATGGGCAGCCAACTGCGCAGTGTCGTGGAGAGCCTGGTTTTCGTCTGCGGCGCGAGACGCTGTTTCAGGCCCATGACCGCCCCACCCCTTCTTAGAGGCTGAAGTGCTCGCCCAGATAGTGCTTGATAACCTCCGGGTTGGAGGCAATCGTCCCGGCGTCGCCTTCGGCCATCAGTTCACCCTGGTGCATGACATAGGCCCGGTGGCAGATCCCCAGGGTCTCCCTGACGTTGTGATCGGTAATCAGCACCCCGATCCCAAGCTCCAGCAGTTGGCGAATGACATTTTGAATGTCAATGACGGCGATGGGATCAACCCCCGCGAAGGGCTCATCCAGTAGCAAAAACTTGGGCTTGTTGACCAGTGCCCTGGCAATCTCCGTCCGCCGCCGCTCCCCGCCGCTGAGGCGGATGCCTTTACGGTTACGGATAGGTTCGATGTTAAAGAGCTCCAGCAGATTCTCTATCCGCTTGGCCGCGCTCTCTTTGTCCAGTTTCGCCGCCTCCGCCGCCACCAGCAGGTTCTCTTCCACCGTCAGTTCCTTGAAGATGCTCGATTCCTGGGGCAGGTAGCCAATACCCCTTCTGGCGCGCATATGCAGGGGCTCTTTGGTCACCTCTTCATCATCTATGTAGACATGGCCGTCGGTGACGGGAATCAGGCCGCATATCATATAAAACGTGGTGGTTTTGCCCGCCCCGTTGGGCCCCAGGAGTCCAACCACCTCACCCGTTTGAAGCTTGAGGCTCACCCCTTTGACAATGGGAGTCTTTTTAATGGTCTTGACCAGCTTTTGGGCCCGTAACTCATGCGTCATGCTCTATCCTGTAGCGTCGTTTCTTACCCTCGGGGGTTACGGTAATCACCGCCGTGACAAAACCGTACTCTTTCAAAAGGCTCTCCAGGGCTTCATCGCCCCACTCAATCAGATGCCAGCCCGGCTTCTCCAGCTCCTCCAGCAATCCCAGGGCCAGAAACTTCTCGTTGGGGCACTGGTAGAGATCATAGTGGTAAA
The DNA here is from genome assembly GCA_013153475.1 of Campylobacterota bacterium. Classification (GTDB taxonomy): domain Bacteria; phylum Campylobacterota; class Campylobacteria; order Campylobacterales; family Hydrogenimonadaceae; genus Hydrogenimonas. The sequence continues at coordinate 9,326 of JAADEJ010000017.1, read as the reverse complement.
GCCCCTCTCCGTAGACCTGCTGAATGGAAAAGGTGGGTGACGTCACCGCTTCGGACACGCCTTTCAACTCGGCCAGGGCTTTGACCAGCGTCGTCTTGCCCGCCGCCAAATCTCCCCGCAGAAACACCACCCCCTCCGGCGGTAAAGCCTCGGCGATCCGGTTGACCTTTTGGGGAAGCTCCTCCAAAGAGCTGACGACTTCAACACTCATAGGCGGTTGGAGACCTCTATGATCTTCTCCAGTGCCGCCTTCGCCCGGCCTGAGTCGATGGTCTCGGCGGCTATGGCCGCGCCTTCACGCAAATCGCCGGCCTTGCCGTCTATCACCAGGGCCGCCGCGGCGTTGAGCACCACGGCGTCTCGTTTGGCGCCCCGTTCCCTGCCTTCCAAAACGGCGCGGGTAATCTCGGCGTTGGTACGGGCGTCCCCACCCTTTAACTCCGCCAGCACAGCACGCTCTAAGCCCGCCTCTTCGGGTGTAAGCGTTCGCTCAGTGACCCTGCCCTCTTCCAAAATCGCCGCCGTTGTCTCGTCGGCCACGGAGATCTCGTCCAGCCCGTCACGACTGCTGACCACCCACGCCCGCTCACCGCCCAGGCGCGCCAGGGCCTCCGCCACCCGGCGGGTATAGTCGGGCGAAAAGACCCCAAGAAGCTGACGTCTGACCCCGGCGGGATTGGTCAAAGGCCCCAGAATGTTAAAGACGGTGCGGTGGGGAATGGCCTTGCGAATCGGCATGACAAAGCGCATGGCCGGGTGGTGGTTGACGGCGAAGATAAAGGTAAAACCGCACTCTTCAAGCAGACGCACCTGTCGCTCGGGCGACAGATCCAACCGCACCCCCAGCGCTTCGAGCATATCGGCACTGCCCGATCGGCTGGTAACGGAGCGGTTACCGTGTTTGGCCACGTAACAGCCCGCCCCCGCCAGAAGCAGGGAGACGGTGGTAGAGATGTTAAAGGTTCCGCTCCCGTCCCCGCCGGTACCGCAGTTGTCTATGAGCTTTTCGCGCAGATCCTCGCTCACCGGCAGTTGAACGGCATGGGCCCGCATCACCTCGGCCGCGGCCACGATCTCATCCACGCTCTCGCCCCGCTCATACATGGCCGTCAACAAAGCCCGCGCCTCCTCGGCCTCCATTTTGCCCTCAAACAAAAGCCCGAAGGCCTCTTTCGCCTCTTGATAGGTCATCTTGTCAACTCCTTGACATATTCATCTTTCGCGCTTTTGGGCACGGTTTTGGTTTGCGGGATTTTGAGCACCTCATAGAGCCGGCTCCCTTTGAGGTAGCGAATCTCGATTTTGTCGCCCACCTTCACCTCCCGGCTCGCCTTGGCCGGCTGACCGTTGAGAAACACCACCCCGCTTTTGAGCATATCCTGCGCGACGGTACGGCGCTTGACCAGGTTGACACCGCTTAAATATTTATCGATCCGCACGTTGACACTCCGTCAAATTTTACCGACCATTGTAGCCTTTTGCCCCTTAAAGGTGTCACAACATAAAACGCTCGGCAAAGGCTTCGTCAAAGCGCACAATGCCACGCTTGCGCAAATCTTTCAGCACCTCGGCGTCGCACACCACGTCGCCGGGCCACTCCCTTGTAAAGCCGTCTACCTCCGTCTTGTCGGTGGCGTCCACCATAATAAACGGCGCCAGCCGGATATCCCGTTTGGCGTCAATGTTGTTGGCCACCCGCCATATAAGCATATAGGGGTTGTCCACGCTGTTTTTGGCCGCGTCGACCACCACCGCCACCTTCAGGTGCGCTTTTAGCGCTTCCATCCGCTCAAAGAGCCTCTTGACCGACGCGCTTTTCTCATAAGCGATCACCGCCACGGGGTTTTTGGTATGGATCATATATTGACGCACCGCCTTTACGTTGCTATCAAGCGCCCTGAGCTTTTCCAAAAGCGCCGCGTCATCCAACAATGTGGCCACCCCCTCCTCAACCGGCTCCCCGGTACAGTCTACCCCCAGCTTGCCGCCCACCAAAGCTTCCGGACTGCTGTGATCAAGCGCGTCGACGATCCCTTCGCTGATCAACACCCGCTTTGGCGAGAGCCGATCAAGCAGATGGGCCGCCAGCGCCTCGTAATCGGTCAGCTCGGGCGCCGTTTCGCCCACGAAAAAGGCGTGTTTGACAAAGCTCATCTGCCCCACGCCCCAAAAGGCGTGCATGAACTGCTTGGCGTGACCTTTGTATCGCACCGCCATCTTGGCCAGAATCAGGTTGTGAAAGACCCCGTTTTCGGGCATATGGTAATCAATCAGCTCCGGGGCGGTGGTTTTCAGAAGCGGCAGGAAAATACGCTCGGTGCCCCACCCCATATATTTGTCCTCCAGCGGCGGTTTGCCCACCACGGTCGCCTGGTAGACGGGATTTTGGCGCATGGTTACGGCGGTAACGTCCATCACCGGATAGGGCTCTTTGAGGGTGTAGTAGCCGGTATGGTCCCCAAAGGGGCCCTCGATCTCCAGTTTTTCAGGGTCAACCTCCCCCTCAATCACGATATCCACATCCTCGGGAATCCAGATGTCGTTGGTCAGCGACTTGACCAACCGGGGGTTCTCGCCCCGTACAAAGCCGTAGAGCAGTAGCTCAAAAAGGCCGTGCGGCAGGGGCGCCTGGCCGCACCAGATATAGAGCGGGTCACCCCCAATGGCCACGGTGACAGGCATCTTTTTGCCCGCCGCTTTGTACTGATCGAAAAAGTGGCTGGCGTCTTTGTGGATCTGCCAGTGCATCCCCAGCCGCCGTTTGCCGTACTGTTGCAGACGGTACATCCCCAGGTTTTGCATGGTGCCGTCAAGACTTTGGGTATAGACCTGCCCCATCGTAATAAAGGGCCCGCCGTCTTCGGGCCAGGTGGTCAGAATAGGCAGGGTGTCCAGATCGGCCGCCTCACCCTGGAAAACACGCGCCTGACAGGCGCCCCGGTTTTTCAGACGCTTGGGAAAGACGTTTTTCAACGCAAAAAGTCTCGGCAAAAGGTCAAGGGTCTCTTTCAACCCTCTGGGCGGCTTGAGATGAAGCAGGGTCTCGATCTCTTCGGCTATGGCGTCGGGATGCCGTCCAAAAATCATCTCGGTGGTTTTGAAATCGGCAAACATATTCATTACCACCGGCATCTCGTACTCTATTCCTTTTTCCCGATTCACCGGCCGTTTGAAAAGCAACACGTCACTTTTGTCCTGTTTGACCTCCACGTAGGCGGCGTGGGCCATCTCCAAATTGACGTCACACGGCTCCTCAATGACTCTTAATCGTCCGGCCTGCTCCAACCGCTTCAACCATGCCTGCATCTGTGCCATGGGGCCATCCTTCCACAATGAAATGGTCATATTTTATCGCCAAAGAGATAAATTTCCATTGACACGCACCCAAATGTCAACAAACTCAGATATTATCCGATTTAACATATAATTAATGCCATTGGATAAAATATACTGATTGGTAAATATCGCAAGCGAAACGGGAATCCAATGATTTTTTTCCAACAGTCACTGAAAATGAAAAAGAGGGAGAACGTTCTAAGGCAGCTCCGACTTCTGACCATGCTGCCGCTCGGGGTTTTGTTGATTGTTTTCTTCTATTTCTCTTTCAACTCCTACGACACCCTCAAACGCATGAACCGACTCCACGAGCAACTCAAAAAGATACGGGTCACGGCGACCCTGATCAACGAATTGCAACAGGAACGCGGTATCAGCAGCGGTTTTCTCGCCAGCCGCGGCGCCCATTACGCCGACGCCCTCAAAGGACAACGCCAGAAAGTGGACCGCGCCCTCAAAGCCCTGGATGAGATATGCCGGGCCAACCCTTCTCTCGAGTGCCGTACCCGCATCAACATCCCCGAAATCCGCCGGGAGGTCGATCTGTTTTCCATCTACACTTCCGATGTTTTCGATTACTACAGCGACGCCATCCGCAAAATAGAGACCGATTTTCTGCGCATGAAGACCGGGGTGGAAAATGCGACGATCAAAAACCTGCTGGAGAGCTACGCCAACCTGATCTTCATGAAAGAGGCGTTGGGACAGATTCGCGGCGCGTTCAACGGCATCTTTTCCAAAAAGGCGCCGGACGAAAACCTGTTGGCGCGTATCAACTACGCCAAGGGGGTACACGACAACGCGCTCTACCGTTTTACGGCCACCGCGTCGGAAGATATTCTCTCCAAACTCAACCGGGTCTTGACATGCAAAAACTATCTGTGGGTAGAGTCCGTTTTCCAGAAATTCGTCGTTCATCACCAGCACATAATGATCGACCCGAAAATCTGGTGGGACCGAAGTACCAAAATCATCAACCGGCTCTACGAGATCGAAAACATCTTTTTTGACGATATCGACACCCAGACCAAAAAACAGTCCGCCAAAATCTATATGGAACTGGGCATCGACCTGGTGGTATTGATCCTTCTCTTTCTCACCGTCGCGTGGCTGGCCAACAGAATCCGCAGCAATATTCTCAAAAACATCAGCCTGCTCAACGAATACAAAACGGCCGTGGACCAAAGCACCATCGTCTCCAAAACGGACACCCGCGGCGTCATTACCTACGCCAACGACAAATTTTGCGAAATTTCGGGCTACAGTGCCGCCGAACTGCTCGGCAAGCCTCACAATATCGTCCGCCACCCCGATATGCCGGCCGAAGCGTTCCGGCAGATGTGGGCCACCATCAAAGCCAAAAAAACCTGGCACGGTATCGTCAAGAACCGTAAAAAGAACGGCGGCTCCTACATTGTCGAAGCCACCATCAAGCCCATTCTCGACCATACCGGCGAAATCGTGGAGTACATTGCCATTCGTCACGATATCACCGAGGTTTTCCGTCTCAAGGAAGAGGTGGAAAACACCCAGCGCGACCTGCTTTTCAAAATGGGTGAGATCAGTGAGGCCCGAAGTCTCGAAACGGGCAACCACGTCCACAGGGTCGCCGAATACTCCAAACGACTGGCGGAGCTGATCGGTATGGAGAAAGAGGAGATCAATCGTCTCTGGCTCGCTTCCCCGATGCACGACATCGGCAAAGTGGCCATTCCCGACAGCATCCTCCACAAGCAGGGACCGCTCACATCCGACGAGTGGGAGACCATGAAACAACACGCGGAGATCGGGTATCGCATCTTCAAAGATTCGGATAAACCCCTTTTCCAGACCGCCGCGATCATCGCCAGGGAGCACCACGAACGTTACGACGGCACCGGATACCCCAGAGGGTTAAAAGGAGAGGATATTCACATTTACGGGCGCATTACCGCCCTCGCGGATGTCTTCGACGCGCTCTCTATGGATCGCTGTTATAAAAAAGCGTGGCCGATGGAGAAGGTCGTTTCCTATATCAAAGAGCAGAGAGGACGACAGTTCGATCCGGCGCTGACCGACCTGTTCCTGGCCCATATCGACGATTTCCTGGAAATTCGCGCCCACTACTCGTGAAAGAGTATAATACGGCTCTCATTATTCCAAACAAGTGAGGTTCATATGCAACAACTTCCCCCCTGTCCCGAATGCGGCGGCATCTATACCTATGAAGACGGCTCGTTGCTGGTCTGTCCCGAATGCGGGCATGAATGGAGCGCGAGCGAAGAGAAAGAAGAAGAGAGCGGGCTGATTGTCAAAGACGCCCACGGCAACCGTCTGAGCGACGGCGACAGCGTTGTGGTAATCAAGGATGTCAAGGTCAAAGGCAGTTCTTCGGGTATCAAAGCCGGTACGAAAATCAAGAACATTCGCCTTGTCGAAAGCAACGACGATCACAACATCGACTGCAAAGTACCCGGCATCGGCGCCATCAAGCTCAAGCAGAGCCTTGTCAAAAAGGCTTAAAGCCTTTCACAGCGCTCCTCTTTGAAAGCCATCGCTTCGGCCCGGGCCAGCAACGTCTTGGCTCCCGCCGAAATCATACGATCGGCCAGACGAATGCCCAGATCCTGTGCCGACTCTTTCGACGCGGAGAGTGTCTCTTTCAATATTTCACTTCCGTCGGGAAGTCCCACCATGGCACGGGCTGACACGTCGCCGTCCGCCACACGGGCGTGAACGGCGATGGGAACCTGACAACTCCCCTCCAATCTCGCCACGAAATCACGCTCGATTTTCGCCGCCAAAGCCGAATCGGCGTCATTCAAAACCGCCGCGATCTTCTCAATTTCCGGGTCATCCACAATCTCTATGCCCAAAGAGGCCTGACCGGAAGGAGGAATCATGATCTCGTCGCTGATGGGATCGTGGAAGGGCACGCTCTCCAAAAGACCCAGCCGCTTCATACCCACATAGGCCAGAATGATGGCGTCATACTCCCCTTCGGCCAGCTTACGCAGACGGGTATTGACATTGCCCCGCAGGTTTTTGATCACGAGATCGGGACGCAGGCTCTTTAGCTGCATCTGGCGGCGCAAGCTGGTGGTACCCACCACCGCCCCTTCGGGAAGATCATTGAGGTTTCGGTAACGGTGGGACAAAAAGCAGTCGCGAATATCATCGCGCTTGGTAATGGCCGCCAGCCGGAGCCCTTCGGGCAGTTCGGTGGGCACGTCTTTGAGACTGTGAACCGCCAGGTGGGCTTCACCGGCGAGCATCACATCCTCGATCTCCTTGGTAAAAAGCCCTTTGCCGCCAATGAGCGCCAAAGGCTTGTCCAAAATTTTATCCCCCGTGGCGGTCACGATTTTAAGCTCCACCGTAAGATCGGGAAAGGCTTTACCCAACTCGGCCTTGACATACTCGGCCTGCCAGAGCGCCAACTGGCTGCCCCGGGTGGCGATAATCAATTTGTCTGTCATACTCTACTTCTTCTTTTTGGAAATAAAACGTTTATATCGTTCTCTTGTCACATCTTTTTTGCCGTCGGCATAGACCGTGGGGGTTCCCGTCACCAACAGTTTTCTCCCTGTCGCACGATCATGCTTGAGCAGTTTGTCCACCCACGGCGCGTGCAGAAGTTTGGGATCGGGCGCGTAACCGAGCCGTTTTTTCACAACCGCCAGAATCTTTTTCTCGTCTTTCAGACCCGAGTCGATCGGAAGATGATACATTTTCTGCACTATATCCTTGCGCCCCTCTTTCTGGGCTACGGCCATCACCCGCACCAGGGTTTCCGATGCCGGGTGCAAAGAGACCAGCGGCATATGGTAGTAATAGAGCGCGATATCGTCGGGATGTTCTTTGGCCGCTTTCATGATGTCGGGCACGCTCATGCGGCAAAAGGGGCAGAGCGGATCGGAAAAGACGATGATTTTGTGTTTGGCGTCGGCCTTGCCGTAAAGCAGGTGGCTTTTGTCGTAGATGCCCGACGGCATTTTGGGCTGGATCATGGAGCGCACGTCACGGCCCGTTTTACGATCGACCAGTTCCGTCGTGATCAACTGCTTGCTGACAAAGAGTATATCCTCAAACTCCAATCGCCGGCGCTGCTTTCCCCGGGTCAGATTGATATCCAGCGCCATCACGTAGGCCGACCACCCCTTGATGCCGGGAATGGGCAGTTTGTCCGTTATCTCGACACTGTTGACGTGTACCTGCGGATTACGCGCGAGTTTGTGTTTGACAAAGCGGACGACATCGCCGTCGCCGGCCATAAGTACGCTACCTGCGATCGCAAGTGTCGTCAACGATCTCCACATCAATGACATCCATATCTCCTTCATACGGTTGGGTATCTACCGTGTTGTGCGTTTTGCGCCCTCCGGCCAGGCGGGCGGCCAGCAGGTTGGCAAACACGCCAAACTGCAACAGCACGCCGATGATGTCGGTCAAAAAACCGGGCACGATCAGAAGCAGTGCCCCGATCAGCGCCGCCATATTCTGGTTCTGAAAAGTCTCCGGGCCGATCGCCCCGGCCCGCAGGGCCTGCATATTTTCAAAAAAAGTATAGCGGAAGTTGGTTAACAGCAGTAAACCCGCCACCGCACTGCCGATAACCTCCACAAAGGTCCAAAAAGGGCCCAGCGCCGACGCCATCTTGACCGAAACGTAGATCTCCAAAAAGAGGTAGAGCAAAAACCAGATCATCGCACGCTTTCGGCCACTTTGGCAACCGCCTCCTCCAGGCTTAGATCTTCTCTCTCCAGGCTCTGGCGGCAAACCAGCTCCACCTTGCCCTCGGAGAGCTTTTTGCCCACCACCACGGCATAGGGAAAGCCGATGAGCTCAAAATCTTTCATCTTAAAACCAAACCGCTCGGGCCGGTCATCCAACAAGACATCCACCCCTTTTTGGCGCAGGGCCTCATAGATCTTCTCGCCCGCTTCCCTTTGGGCCTCGTCCTTGACGTTGCCCACCACGACCACCGCCTCGAAAGGGGCTACCGTAGCGGGCCATATGGCCCCTTTCTCATCGTGATGCTGCTCCACCACCGCCGCCAGCAGACGGCTTACGCCAATACCGTAGGTGCCCATGACAAAGGGGCGGGCCTTGCCGTTTTGATCCAAAAAAGTCGCCTCCAGCGGTTCGGAGTAGCGGGTGCCAAGCTGGAAAATGTGCCCCACTTCAATCCCTTTGGTATAGCGCAGTTTTGCGCCGCAACGGGGACAGGCGTCCCCCTCCTGCACCTGGGCCAGATCGGCAAAACGGGCATCATTCAAAACGGCCAGGTTCACGCCCACATAATGATAATCTTTCTCGTTGGCGCCGCAGATCATCTTCTGCGCGCCACGAAGTCCTTCATCAAGTACCATCGTGACACCGTGCACGGCCGGCTCTTCTTTGTAGACCGGCGCCCCTTCGGGCGCGTTGACGTTACGTACCAGCTCCACCGGGCCCATAAAACCGGGCACCAGCCCCGCCGCTACCAACTCCTCTTCGCTCACGTCCACCAGCTCGTTGGCCCCGACGGCGTTGGCCGCCTTGACCTCCTGCAGGGTGTCGCTTCCTCGCAGGAAGAAGAGGACAATCTCGCTCTTTCCCTCGTCATACAGCGCCCGCTTGGCCACGGTCTTGACCAAAAACCAGGGATCGACAAAAAAGAATGTCGCCAAATCCTCGATAGCGCTTATACCGGGGGTATGAAAACGGTTGGGATCCGCCTCGGGCGCCTCTTCGGGCGGCGTGGGTTCAGCCCTTTTGGCCGCCTCGATATTGGCGGCGTAGTCACACCCCTCGCACACCACGATAGTATCTTCGCCGCTGTCGGCCAACACCATGAACTCCTTGCTTCCCTCGCCGCCGATGGCGCCGCTGTCGGCCTCTACCACCCTAAAATCCAGCCCCATACGCTCAAAAATGCGGCGGTAGGTCGCTTCCATGTGGTTGAACTCCCTGACCATATCCTCTTCGTCGGCGTGGAAGCTGTAACCGTCTTTCATCAAAAACTCCCG
>JAADEJ010000008.1 GCA_013153475.1 Campylobacterota bacterium | reverse complement strand
GTAGAAGACTCTCCCCGCTACGCCTTTGAGAAGGTGGATATCTGTGACGGCCCCGAAGTGCGGCGGGTCTTTGAGACCCACAAGCCCGATGTGGTGATGCATCTGGCGGCCGAGAGCCATGTGGATCGCTCTATTGACGGGCCGGGCGAGTTTATTCAGACCAACATTTTCGGCACCTACACGATGCTTGAGGAGGCCAGGCGTTACTACAAAAGCCTGGAAGGGGAGAAAAAAGCGCGCTTCCGCTTTCATCATATCTCCACCGATGAGGTTTACGGCGACCTGGAGGGCACCGACGATCTCTTTACCGAAGAGACCTGCTACGCCCCCAGCTCTCCCTATTCGGCCTCCAAGGCGGGCTCGGACCATCTGGTCAGGGCGTGGCAGCGCACTTACGGCTTGCCGGCCATTGTGACCAACTGCTCCAACAACTACGGCCCCTACCACTTTCCCGAAAAGCTGATTCCCCTGATGATCCTCAACGCCCTGGAAGGCAAGCCGCTGCCGGTGTATGGCAAGGGGAACCAGATTCGTGACTGGCTCTATGTGGAAGATCACGCCAGGGCTTTGGTGCTGGTGGTAACCGAAGGCAAGGTGGGTGAAACCTACAACATTGGCGGCCACAACGAGAAGCAGAATATTGAAGTGGTCAAAAAGATCTGCGAGATTCTGGATGCCAAGGTCCCCCGCGAAGAGGGAAGCTACGCCGATCTGATTACCTTTGTGCCCGACCGTCCGGGGCATGACGTGCGCTACGCCATCGACGCCTCCAAAATCCAGCGGGAGCTGGGATGGACGCCGCAGGAGACCTTTGAGACGGGGCTTGAGAAGACGGTGCAATGGTATTTGGACAACGAGTGGTGGTGGCGCGCGGTGCTGGACGGCAGTTACCAGCGCCAACGGCTTGGCCAAAACATCTAAAGGAGCGGTATGAAAGGCATTATCTTAGCCGGCGGCAGCGGGACAAGACTCTATCCCATCACCCGGGGGGTGAGCAAACAGTTGGTGCCCATCTACGACAAGCCCATGATCTACTATCCCCTATCGGTGTTGATGCTGGCGGGTATCAGGGAGGTGCTCATTATCTCCACGCCCACCGATCTGCCCCGTTTTGAGCAACTGCTGGGTGACGGCAGCGACATCGGGATGCGCTTTAGTTACAAAGTCCAACCCTCTCCCGACGGCTTGGCGCAGGCTTTTATTCTGGGTGAAGAGTTTCTAGACGGCGAGCCGGGGTGTCTCATACTGGGTGACAACATCTTTTACGGGCACGGGTTGACCCAGCTTTTACAAAAGAGCGTCAAGGCCGCCGAAGAGGAGAACAAGGCGACGGTATTTGGCTACTACGTCAAAGACCCGGAGCGCTACGGCGTGGCGGAGTTTGACGAGAAGGGCAATGTCATCTCCATTGAGGAAAAACCGACCGATCCCAAGAGCAACTACGCCGTGGTGGGGCTCTACTTCTACCCCGGTGACGTGGCCGAGAAGGCCAAAAAGGTCAAACCTTCGGCCAGGGGCGAGCTGGAGATTACGACGCTCAATCAGATGTACCTGGATGAAAAGCGCCTCAAGGTCGAACTGATGGGGCGCGGTTACGCGTGGCTCGATACGGGCACCCACGAAAGCCTGCTGGAAGCCTCCAACTTCATCCAGACCATCGAGAACCGCCAGGGGCTCAAAGTGGCCTGCATCGAAGAGATCGCCTTTGAGAAGGGCTACATCAGCAAAGAGCAGCTTATCGAGCTGGCCCAACCGCTCAAGAAGAATCAGTACGGTCGCTATCTGCTCAAGATCGCCGAAGAGAAGAGGGCGCGGGTTTGAGGGTTCTGGTTACCGGCGCCGCGGGGTTTATAGGTTTTCACGTATGTCGCCGGTTGCTGGCCGACGGGGATGAGGTGGTAGGCGTTGACAATCTCAATGACTACTACGATCCCAATCTTAAAAAAGCGCGCCTTGAGGCGCTGAAAAAAGAACCGGATGCCCGGCGTTTCGAGTTTGTCAAACTTGATCTAAAAGAGAATGCCGCCGTGGCGGAGCTTTTTGAGAGAAAGTTTGACGCGGTCTGCCACCTGGCGGCCCAGCCCGGTGTCCGCTATAGCCTCATTGACCCACATGCCTATGTGCAAAACAACGTATCGGCCTTTTTGAACGTACTGGAAGGGTGCCGCCACCACCGGGTGGGACACCTGGTCTATGCCAGCAGTTCCAGTGTTTACGGCCTTAATCAATCCATGCCCTACCGCACCTGCGACAATGTTGATCACCCCATCAGTCTCTATGCCGCCACCAAAAAGAGCGATGAGCTCATGGCCCACACTTACAGCCACCTCTACGGCATCCCGACCACGGGCCTGCGCTTTTTTACCGTCTACGGTCCCTGGGGACGCCCCGATATGGCTCCCTTTCTCTTTACCCGCGCCATTTTGGAAGGCAAGCCTATTGACATCTACAACCACGGCCGGATGGAGCGGGACTTTACCTATGTGGATGATATTGTCGAAGGGGTGGTGCGGGTGTTACGCAAACCTCCCGAAGGGTGCGCGGCGTGGGACGCCAAAGAGCCTGATCCCTCATGCAGCCCGGCGCCTTACCGCATCTACAATATCGGGCGGGGAGAGCCGATCAAACTGCTCGATTTTATTGAGGCGCTGGAAGATGCCCTGGGAATGGAAGCGCAAAAGAACCTCATGCCCATTCAGCCCGGAGACGTGGAACGAACCTGGGCCGATACGTCCGATTTGGAAAGAGAGTTTGGCTACCGTCCCCAAACCCCTCTGCGCGAGGGCATCAAGAAATTTGTCGACTGGTACCGCGCCTACTACGGCGTATAGAGTACCCGGGCCAGATAGAGCCCGTTGGGCGGGACGGGCGCGAGTTGGAAGCGTCTTTGCCCCTTTAACTGTTCTTTGATCGCCTCGATTGCGACTTTCCCTTCCGCCGCCGCCAGGGCCGCCGCCGTCATAAGCCTGACCTGGCCTCTTAAAAACCCGTTGGCCTCAAAATAGATTCTTACAAACCGTCCGCTCTCAATCGCGTAGGCGCGGTAGATGGTGCGTACCGTTGAGGCCGGGTCGCTCCCGGTTTTATGGAAAAGATTGAAGTCGTGCTCACCCTCAAATACGCTAAGGGCTTTGCGAAGCGCCGTGATATCAAGATCGGGGAGGTAGTGGCAAAAAGGGGCCTCAAAAGGGGAGGGTTCGGTCTGTTTGATCAGATAGCGATAAATTCGTCTGCGGGCGTCGAAACGGGCGTGGAATGTTTCGGCAACGGGTGTGATGTGCTTGAAGCACACACTGCCCTCAAAGCGGCGGTTAAAGAGTTCTCGCAAGCGTTTGAGTCTCGTTTGCCAGTGATGGGGTACGTCAAAGTGGATCACCTGTCCCGTGGCGTGCACCCCCCGGTCGGTCCGTCCGCTGGCGACAATGGGGCTCTCGATGCCCAGGCTTTGCGCCGCTTTTTGGAGCGCGCCCGCGACGGTTTGGGTGGTGGTTGTCTGGCTTTGGTAGCCGAAAAAGCGGGAGCCGTCGTAGGCGATAACCGCTTTGACACGCATCTTAAAACCTCTGTTCGATTCGTTTGTAAAAGAGCCAGACTCCCGCGGCCGTGACGGCTATGACAAAGAGGGCCGATCCGGCCGGGGTGGTTTTGGCGATGCTGGAGATAACGCCGTAATAGAGGGTGGTGACGGCCAGAATGGCCGGGTAGGAGAAGTTTTTGTCATACCGTGGGTGCAGGATGCCGTAGGCGAACGCGAAAAAGAGCGAAACGATGGGAAAGAGGCTGACGGCGATGTAGATAATGAGGTCTTTGCGCCGCTTCCTGTCGTGCCCGGCGGCCTGCCAGTACTCTTTGAGGTTGCGGTAGGAGAAGGGGGTGACGCTTTGGGTGTGGTAGATCTTCATGGCTTTGTAGTTGATCTGGTCGATCTGTTCGTCACTGATGCGGTAGGCCTGCCCGTAGTAGAGTTTGAGTCCCCGAATGCCGTTTTCGTTAAAGAACTTGCCGTACTTGGCGGTAAGAAACTGCTCCTCTTTGGGGTTGGCGGAGTTGAGCAGTACCAGGTTGATCAGGATATTCTTCTTCTTGTCCTTGTCGGCCAGGAAAACGAGCCAGTCGCCAAACTTCTGACCAAACTGGCTGGCCTCAATGTTTAACACCGCGTGGATACTTTTGTAGTTGACAAACGATTTGATAAGCTGTTTGGTAATGGGAATGAGCGCCAGCGAGAGCAGTAGCAAAAGGGCGGTGGCCGCCAAAGTCAGGGGGGCGAAGTAGCGCAAAAAGGTTTTGGGCGCGATGCCGAACGAAAAGAGCACGATATTCTCAAAATCGTTGGAAAGACGCACCATGGTGAGTGTGAGCGCGGCGAAAAAGGTAATAGGCAGGGTGTAAAAGAGCATGGTGGGAATAAAGTAACTGTACATCAAAAACATCTCTTCCACGCTCATATGGGTCACTTCGGTCAGTTTGGCGATACGGATAAACAGAATCAGCGACCCGATGGCGATGATGGGCGAAAAGATAGAGAAGAAGAGTCCGCTGAAGGTGCGGATCAGGTAACCTGAAACCGTCTTATCCATACAGGGCGCTCCACCAGCGGGTGATTTGGGGCTCAAAGAGCCAGGCTATCCAGGTGCCCAGCGCCAAAAAAGGGACAAACGGCACCATCCGCCCTTTGGCAAAAAGGGCCGGCAAAAGGGCCAGCAGGGCGGCGATATAGACGGCCGAAAGGGCCAGGGGGAGACCAAGGAGCGCGCCCATGGTGGCGGCGATGATAATATCGGCCTCGCCCAGCGCCTCTTTGCCGATCATTCTCTTGACCCCAAAGCCCAGCGCCCAGAACGCCGCCGCTAAAATCGCGGCGTCGGCAAACGTATGAATAAGCGCGTCTCTGTAGGGCGCGAAGCTCTCCAGCTCGCCAGAAAGCGCCGTGTCGGCCATTTTGGCAAGGGGGAGCAAAAGCGCCAGAACAAGCGCTGAGACGTTGAGGGAGTCGGGCACCGCGTAGTAGCGAAAATCGATCACGGAGAGCGCAAGCAAAAGCGCAAAAAGCGTGGCGGTCACAAACCAGCTTGCTCCCAGACCGGTTTTAAGGGCGACGGTCAGGTAAAGCAGGCCCGTCAAAAGCTCGATGAGCGGATATTGGGAGCTGATGGGCGCCCTGCAAAAGGCGCACTTTCCCTTAAGAGCCAGCCAGGAGAGGAGGGGGATGTTGTGATACCATTTAAGGTTGTGGCCGCACCGCGGGCAGTGGGAGGCGGGAAAGGCGATATTTTCACCTTTGGGAATGCGCAAAATCAGCACATTCAAAAACGATCCGACAGCCAGGCCGATGAGTAGGGCAAAAAGAAGAGAAAAAAAGATCATCAAATACCCCCGAACCGTCGGTGGCGGGTTTTGAACTGCGCAATGATCTCCTCCAGCTCTTCGGTGGTAAAGTCGGGCCAGAGGGTGGGGCTGAAGAAGAGTTCGGCGTAGGCGCTCTGCCAGAGCAGAAAGTTGGAAAGACGCTGTTCACCGCCGGTTCTTAGCAGTATGTCGACAGGGCCAAAGCGTGCGCTCTCAAGCTCGGCGCCAAGTGTTTCGGCGGTAATGGGGAGGTTTTGCTCGCACACTCTGGCCGCTGAACGGGCAATCTCGTCCATGGAGCCGTAGTTAAGCGCCAGCACCTGCGTGAGGCGGGTAAAATCTTTGGTGATCTCCTTGGTCTTTTCAATCTGCTTTTGCAAAGCGGGGGAGAAGCGGCTCAAATCGCCGATGGTCTCAAAACGCACGCCGTTGCGAAGGTAGGTCTCGGTCTCTTTTTCAAGGTAGTTTTTTAACAGCCGCATCAAAAAATCCACCTCCATCCCGGGCCGTTTCCAGTTTTCGGTACTGAAGGCATAGAGGGTCAACACCTCGATTTCGGGGTGGTCGGCGGCAAAAACGGTAAGGTTGCGAACCACTTCGGCGCCCCGTTCATGGCCCTTGATGCGCTTCATGCCCCGTTGTTTGGCCCAACGGCCGTTGCCGTCCATGATGATGGCGATATGGCGTGCGGTGTTCATTAAGAGCTTATCCTTTTATATCCAGTAACGCGTGGCCGTCCCCCTCCCAAAAGGGATAAATCTTCTCTTTGGAGAGGGCAACGGTGACGCTTTCGAACCCTTTCAACTCTTCCGCCTCTTTTTGCAAAAGGCGAACACTTTTGGGGTAGTAGAGCGTGAGAGAAAGATGGAGGGCCCTGTCGTTACCCGTCACGCTTCCCTCTACGGGTCCGAGATTGTTCATGCACGCGTAAAATTCTACACTTTTTTGGTTTAAGGTTTTGTTCTTTTTGGTGCCTTTTCGCATTTGCGCGAAAGTAAAGCGTCCTTCCCGCTCAAAAGGCAGCGTGATCACACCGTGGTGAAGTGATAGAAGCAGCTGGGTCAGTCCCCTGAAACTCTCTTTGTCGCCGGCGGCGGCAAGTTTTTGCAGCAGATGATCTTTCAGTGCCCCGATAGGGTCTTTTGATTTGGCGATGCTTTCAAACACGCCATCTTCCTGCAAAAAAGAGCGGGGAAGTTTATCCAAAAGCTCAGGCTTGGGATGGAGCCGTCGCAGTTGCACCACCCCCTCTTTGCTTTGCCGCATATCGGCCCAGTAGGAGGCGCCGGGTTGGAGGGGCTCGTCGCTTTTGGTGGTGAAGGTGTGCGCGCCCATCTGAATGAGAAAACGTCCCGATCCCTCCTTGTCCAGTACCTTGATGCCAAGTTGCAAAAGGGTGTTGACTTCTATTTTGGTGATGGCGCTTAGTGCCGTCTGAACCGCCTGGACGGGGGAGAGGCCAAAAATCATAGTCTCTCAAGCGCCTCAATCAGGGCAAAGGCCAGGGCGGTTTTATTTGTGCGGGGCAGGTCGATCTGCCCGCCCGGGTGCACAAGGGTCAGGGCGTTGTCCGCCGTGCCGAAGCTCTCGCTGTCTTTTAAAATATTGAGCGCCACGGCGTCCGCGCCTTTGCTATCAAGGGCCTTGCGGGCGTTTGAGAGGGCGTTTTTGGGGTCCATCTCAGCTTTGAAAGCGAGGGTTTTGATGCCCGTTTTATCCAGCGAGGCGAGAATGTCGGGGTTTTGGACCATCTCCAGGCTCCAGCGCTCTCCCAACGCCTCCTTTTTGAGCTTGCCGTTTTGCGGATGGGCGGGGCGGTAGTCGCCGACGGCCGCAGCCATGAAGAGCCAGGGCGTCTTTTGCACCAGTTTGGGCGCTTCGAGGTCGTTGTGAAAATCGGGTTTTAGCAAAACCCCTTTTTTGGCAACCCGCAGGGCGTCGGCGGTGTAGTCTTGCATCTCCTGCGCGCTTTGAACCTGAATGACGTGCACCGGCGGAATCGCTTTGGGCTCGTAGGTGCAGACATAGCAGACATCCGCGCCGGCGGAGTAGAGCGCCGTCACCAGCGCTTCGGCCATCTTGCCGCTGGAGAAGTTGGAGAGGTAGCGTACCTCGTCGATCTTTTCGATGGTACCGCCGCCGGTGACGACCACCCGGCGGTGGCGCCAGTATTCACGCGCCAGAAGGTGCTTGAGCGTTGAGGCGAAGACGGTGGCCGGTTCGGCCATGGCGCCGTTGCCCTCCGTGCCGCAGGCCAGCAGTTTGGTCTGGGGACTGACTATCTCCACCCGTCCCAGAGCCAGCCGCTTGAGGTTGGCCACTGTGGCGGGGTGCTCGATCATGCGGGTATTGGCGGCGGGGGCGACGACGATGGGTTTGTCAAAAGCCAGGGCGGTTTGCAGTAGCAGGTTGTCGGCGATGCCGGAAGCCATTTTGTTAAGCGTATTGGCCGTCGCGGGGGCGATCACCATGACGTCGGCCCACTCCCCCAGGGCGATGTGATTGTTTTCATTGGCCCAGCTTTCGGTACTTTCATGCAAAACGGGGGCGTTGGTGAGCGCTTCAAAACTCAAGGGCGTGACAAACCGCTTGGCCGATTCGCTCATTACCACCCGCACCTCGGCCCCCGCCTTGATAAAAAGTCGCGCCACCTCGCACGCCTTATAGGCGGCGATGGAGCCGGTAACCCCCAGCAAAACCCGCTTCCCCTCCAGCCTGACTTGCGAGAGCACTATTTGGCTCCGAAAAACTTGTAAAAGAAGCCCGCCACGCTTTTTAGGGGCGTGCGGGCGATGGCCAGGGCGCCTTTTTCCACATCTTTGGTCACCGTGGTGCCGGCGGCGATGATGACGTCATCTTCAATGGTCACAGGCGCCACCAACTGGCTGTCTGAGCCTATGAAGACATTTTTGCCGATTTTGGTTTTGTACTTGGCTTTGCCGTCGTAGTTGCAGGTGATGGTGCCCGCGCCCACGTTGGTGCCTTCATCAATCTCGGCGTCACCCAGATAGCTCAGGTGCCCCGCTTTGACCCCTTTAAGCGTGGATTTTTTGACCTCCACGAAGTTGCCGATGTGGGTATTGACAAGCCGGCTGGCGGGGCGGATTCTGGCCAGCGGGCCGACGGAGGAGTTTTCAATAATTGACTCTTCGATTACGCTGTGGGCCTTAATATGGCTTGATATGATCTTGGTCTCACCCTGGATCGTCACGCCGTTTTCAAGGATGCAATCACCCTCCAGTACGGCGCGGCTGTCGATGTAGATGGTCTCGGGCAGGCGCATGGTCACGCCCGCGCGCATCCAGCGCTCTTTGATGCGATTTTGCATGATCCGCTCGGCATTGGCCAGATCGTAACGGGAGTTGACCCCTTTAAAGGCCGCCTCCTCCACCCATACGGGCACGATATGCCCCCCTTCGGAGCGGGTCATGGCGATCAGGTCGGTGAGGTAGTATTCTTGCTGGGCGTTGTCGTTGGAGAGGTTGGGCAGGTGGCGATCAAGCACCGCTTTTTTGAAACAGTAGACCCCGGCGTTGACGGTTTTGATCTCCTTTTGCTTAGGCGTGCAGTCTTTCTCTTCGACAATGCCGACCACTTCGCCCTCTTCAATGACTACCCGTCCGTAACCGGAGGGATCGGGCAGATCAAACACGCTCATCACGATATCGGCCTCTTTGGATACAAGCGGCTCAAGGGCTTCGGCCGTCACCAGCGGCATATCGCCGTTGAGCACCAAAACCTTGTCGTGGCGTACCGGTACATTCATCACCGCCCCGCCGGTACCGGGGTAGTTGGCGTGATCCTGGAGCGTAAATCGCAGGTTCTCGAAATGGGCTTCGAGATCTTCCCGAATCCGTTCATGTTGGTGATATAAAACAATATGAACATCGTCGCTGAGTGCTTGGGCCGCCTCGACGACGTAGTGGAGCATGGGGCGTCCGCTGATGGGGTGCAAAACCTTGGGCAGTGTCGATTTCATGCGGGTGCCCTGGCCCGCGGCCAGAATGATGACCGAAAGAGACATGATAAACCTTCCAACAAAAGATGATATTTAGTAGATTTTAACGCAAAGAAGTTTAAAATGTAGAACAATTTTCAAAGCGACTTGACAGAATCGGCCAAACGGTCGATATATTGGCGTTGCGAATAATTTGCGGAAGTTCGATGTAGGAGTGTCGATGGACTTAGGTACCGTCATCGGTTTGGTATTGATTCTGGGTCTGCTTTTCGGGGCGATGGCGATGGGGGTAGGGATTGGCCCCTATATCGACATTCCCTCCGTTTTGATCGTTATCGGCGGTTCCATCGGGGCGTTGCTGGTGGCTTTCAAGATGGAGCAGATGAAAAACTTCGTCAAAATCTTCATGATCGCCATCAAACCGCCCCAGGAGGATGTGCAGGAACTCATCAAACGGCTGGTGGAATACTCCACCCAGGCGCGCCGTGACGGCATTTTGTCCCTGGAAGCGGCAGCCAACAACGAAGAGAACGAGTTTTTGAAAAAAGGGCTCTCCATGGCGGTCGACGGCAACGAGCCCGATACGATCCGCGAGATGCTTGAGATCGAGATGGAGCAGACCAGCGAGCGCCACAAAGGCAATGCCGCCATCTTCAGTCAGTGGGCCGGTCTGGCGGGGGCGATGGGTATGATCGGAACGCTGATCGGTCTGGTGGCGATGCTCTTGAACATGTCCGATCCCAGCGCCATCGGCCCCTCCATGGCGGTGGCCCTGCTTACGACCATGTACGGGGCGATGATCGGTAACATTTTCGGTAACCCCATCGCCAACATTCTGGGGATCCGCGATGCCGACGAACTGCTGGTCAAAACCATCATTCTGGAAGGCATCATGTCGATTCAGGCGGGCGACAACCCCCGGACATTGGAAGCCAAACTCCTTTCCTATCTGCCGCCCAGTGAGCGGGTAAGCCAGTTTGAATAGGGTCGTTCATGGGTAAAAAGAAGTGTCCCGAGTGTCCTGAATGTATGCCCGAGTGGCTGGCGGCGTTCGGGGACCTGATGAGTCTGCTGCTCTGCTTTTTCGTACTGCTGCTTTCCATGTCGACGATGGACGCCAAAAAACTGGAAGAGGCCATCGGATCGCTGGCCGGGGCGTTGAGCGTGCTGGAAGGCGGTGAAAAGTCGGAGCTTGAGGATAGGCGGATCGAACAGGGAACGGGAGGCGGCTCCTCCTCCAGTACCCCTACGCAGATCGATATGTCCAATCCCACGCCCAGACAGATGAGCGAGATGCTCCAGAAGATGTGGATGCAGATGATTTCACTCAAAAACGAGATCAACGAAATCGCCATGAGTCAGGGGGCGACACCCGTTACGCTCAACGAGGCGGAAAAAGGTTTTTTGCTCCGCCTTCCCGCGGAACTGCTCTTCAAACCGGGAGAAGCCAAAATCGACAACGTGGACGCGCTCCTTTTTTTGAAGCGGATCGCCATGATTATCAAAAAACTGCCCAATACCCTGCAAATCAGCGTACGCGGCCATACCGACAACCGCCCGCCCGGCCCCAAAAGCCCCTTTAGGGACAATTGGGAGCTTTCGGCCGCCCGGGCGGTGACGGTGGTGAAAGAGCTGATCAAAGACGGGGTGGATCCCAAGCGGCTGAGCGCCTGCGGCAATGCCGAGTTCAAGCCGGTCGCCTCCAACGCCACGCCCGAAGGGCGGGCCAAAAACCGGAGGGTCGAGCTCTACTTCTTCTCGACCGATCCGCAGATGGAAAGTAAAGCCAGAAAATCGATTCTTGATGCCGGAATGAAACCCGAATGAGACGCGCGCTGTTGATCTTTCTGCTCTTCGCGGCGGTGACGGGGCTTTACGCCGCGCCCCAGATTCCTACGGTTAACCTCACCATCGGCGCCCCCGCCGAGCCCAAGGACCTGGTCAACTCCTTGAACCTGGTGGTGGTGCTGACCCTTTTGGTGTTGGCCCCTTCGCTCATTTTGGTAATGACCAGTTTTTTGCGTCTCATTGTGGTTTTCGCTTTTTTGCGTCAGGCCATGGGAACCCAGCAGACGCCGCCCACACAGCTTCTGGTGACGTTGGCGTTGGTGCTGACGCTTTTTATTATGGAGCCGATGGGCAAACAGGCCTACGAGCAGGGCATCAAACCCTATATGGACAAAAAGATCGGGTACGAGGTGGCCTTTGACAGGGCCGTGGAACCCTTTAAACAGTTTATGCTCCGTAACACCCGGGAGGCTGATTTGGCCCTTTTTTACCGCATTCGCCATCTCCCCAACCCCAAAACCGAAGCGGATGTGACCCTGCCGATTCTGCTTCCGGCCTTTATGATCAGTGAGCTCAAAACCGCGTTTGAGATAGGGTTTTTGATCTTTCTGCCCTTTCTGGTCATCGATATGGTGGTCAGCTCCGTTTTGATGAGTATGGGTATGATGATGTTGCCGCCGGTCATGA
The DNA here is from genome assembly GCA_013153475.1 of Campylobacterota bacterium. Taxonomy (GTDB): domain Bacteria; phylum Campylobacterota; class Campylobacteria; order Campylobacterales; family Hydrogenimonadaceae; genus Hydrogenimonas. The sequence continues at coordinate 8,536 of JAADEJ010000008.1, read as the reverse complement.
TTTCGCTACCGTTCAAGATTCTTATTTTCGTGCTGGTGGACGGGTGGCACCTGCTGGTGGGCAATCTGGTAGAGAGTTTCAAGTAAGGAGAGGCGATGGAGTGTCCCCATTTTGGCAGTTGCGGAAGCTGTTCGCTTTTTGCGCGGCGCTACCCGGCGCAGTTAGCGGAAAAGACAGCCCGCCTAAGCGCATTGTTGGCCCCCTTTTATAGCGGTGCCATTACCCCTTTTCCCTCTCCCACGGCCAATTACCGGGCCCGTGCCGAGTATAAAATTTACCATGATGAAACGGGGGCGCACTACGCCATGCGCCATTTGGATAAAAAGCGGTTTGTCACTCTCCAACGTTGTCCGATGGTCTTAAAACCCATCGAGGCGCGTATGTGGCCCCTTTTAGAAGAGGTCAATAGCGACGAGACACTCTCATCGCGTCTTTTTGGGGTGGAGTTTCTCTCCGCCACGACGGGCGAGACGCTTATAACCATGCTCTACCACCGCCCGCTGGATGAGCGGTGGCAAAGACGCGCCGACACGCTGGCCGAAAAGTTGGACGCGCAAATTATCGGCCGAAGCCGGAAGCAGAAGGTGGTGCTGGAGAAAGAGTATGTCACCGAGAAACTGCTTATTGGTCAAAGAGAGTGGATCTACCGCCACTACGAGCAGAGCTTTACCCAGCCCAATCCTTTTGTCAACCGGGCCATGATCGGCTGGGCCGCAAAAGCGGCCGAACGGTTTGGCCGTGGGGATTTTTGTGAACTTTACGCGGGATCGGGGAATTTTACACTGCCCCTTTCGCCCCTTTTTGACAAGGTGATCGCCACGGAGATCTCCAAGCGATCCATTCAGGCCGCGCATGAGAATCTTCTACAAAACGGCGTTGGAAACGTGACGTTTGTGCGTATGAGCAGCGAGGAGTTTACCCAGGCGCTGGAGGGACGGCGCGCGTTTCGGCGTCTTGCCGGGGTCGATCTGCGAAGCTATGATTTACAAACCGTTCTGGTCGATCCGCCCAGGGCAGGTCTGGACGAGGATACAAGGCGTCTGATTTCGCGTTTTGAGACCGTTATCTATATCTCCTGTAACCCTGAAACATTGGCAAGGGACCTGGAAGAATTGAACCAAACACACGTGGTAGCGGATGCGGCTCTGTTTGATCAGTTTGCCTACACCCCCCACATGGAAGCGGGGGTTGTGTTGGTGAAAAAAGAGGGTTAAAGAACGGCGCTGAGCGCTTGTTGAAGCAGTTGTGCCGACTGGGGCGCGAATTTTTTTGCGTAATCGGTGATGACGGGGACAAACTGTTTGACCATATCGGGTTGCATACCCAGTGCCTTGAATGCGGCATCTACCGAGAAGTTTCCGCCGGCAAGTTTGCCCGCCTGGCTCAGCAGATCGCCGTTTTTGGCGATAGCGCCGAGACCGGGTACGCTTTTAAGCAGGGTCTCGTAACTTCCCTTGGGCATTTTGTCGGCAGCGGCTTTGAGCAGTGTGGCGGTTCCGCCGGCGGCCTGTTTGGGATTGACGCCCAGTTGTTTGGTAAGAGTAGAGAGCAGTTCGTTATTGAGATTCAGGCCCGAAACCGCTTTGGTGTCCACGCCCGCGCTTTTGGCCAGGTTGGCGGCCTGGTCCAGCATACCCCCACTGAGGGTGACGGACGCGGCGAGGGTCAGTGTAAAGAGTCGCTTTTTCATCTTTTGTTCTCCTTTGTGAAATGACGTGGAGACTATAGAGAAACTCCCCTTTGATGCGGCTGAATTATTTTCCGCCGGCAGGCAGTCCGTCTTTCTCCCACGCCAGCATACCGCCGTCAAGATTGTAGACATTCTCAAAACCGTTTTTGGTGAGCTTGTCGGCGGCAAAAGCGGAACGCTCTCCACTGCGACAGATGACGATAACAGGATGCTCCATGTGGCCGTTTAGCGCCTTTCTGACCTCTTCGACAAACCGTTTATTGGGGGTCATGGCGGGTTTGTAACTCTTTTTTTGGTGATAGGCTTTCTGATTTTGCCTCTCTTTATCGGCCAGGAGTTGACGCTGTTTCAACGGCGGCAGGGTGGGGCGGACAAAAAAGACGGGAATATTCAGGGCCCCGACGGCATGGGAGGCGTAGAGATACTCCATAGGGTCCCGCACGTCTACGAGCAGGGCGTGCTCTTTTTGAATCAGCGCAACCGCCTCGTCGGGGGTCAGATCGTCGGCGTAATCATACTCGGCCCCATAGAGCACGCCGAGCGAAAGTAGAAGGAAAAAGAGTTTTCTGAGGGTCATGTTTTGCCTTTGTTTTGGATGTTGACGGCAAAATCATAACAAAAAACCGCCCCGCACGGGGGCAAAACGTGTCAAAGACGGATAGCGCAGACTTTGGGGTTGCCCGAATCGTACCCCTTTTTAAAGGCAGCCCTGCGCTGGGCGGAGGTGCCATGGGTGAAGCTGTCGGGCACCACGTAGCCCTGGGTACGTTTTTGAATGGCGTCGTCACCGATCTGGCTGGCGGCGTTGAGCGCCTCGTCGATATCGCCGGGTTCCATATACTTTTGCACATAATGGCCCCAGACACCGGCATAGCAATCGGCCTGAAGCTCCACCGCCACCTGGATCTTGTTGGCGCCGCTTCGGCCGGCACGGCTCTGAAGCCGTTGGGCCTTGTCCAGTACGCCGGTAAGTTTTTGGACATGGTGCCCCACCTCGTGGGCCAGAACGTAGGCTTCGGCAAAGTCGCCGGAGGCGCCAAAACGGCGGGCCAACTCGTCAAAGAAGTTCAGATCCAAATAGACCTTTTGATCGGCGGGGCAGTAGAAGGGGCCCGTCTGGGCGCTGGCGTAGCCGCACCCGCTACGGGTAGAGCCCCTGAAAAGCACCAGCGTGGGCGGACGGTAGGGGTGTTTGGGGCCAAAGAGTTGACCCCATACATCTTCGGTGGTCGCCAGAACTTTTTTGATAAATACGGCCTGTTGCTCCTCTTTGGCCGACGGCTTTGAGGCCGGGGCGGAGGAGTGGGTGGGTGCGGCGCCGCCGCTAAGCAGGGCCATGGGGTCTATGCCCATCATATAGAGGCCAATGCCCGCGGCTATGAGCACCCAGCCGTACTTGGTGCCAAGTAGCGGGCGGATCAGGCCGATCAACGCCCCTGTACTGCGTCCCGAGTAGCCGATACGACCGCCGCTTTGGTAACGGCGGTCCTCGACGTGTTCACTGATACGTTCATCATCCAGTCGCATACCATATCCTGTATTAAATTGAGCGTATTCTAACAAAAAATCTCTCATGAAAAAATACGCTACACTTACGCCATGAAAAAGGTGGATCTGAGCAAAAAGAGCGCCGAGCGGCTGATGCGGGAGCGTCCGCCCTGGCTTTATCGAAACGAACTGCCCCAAACCCTCTATACCCAACCCGGAGAGACGACAGCGCTGGTGCACCAGGGCCAATTCCTGGCCACCGCCTTTGTCAACCCCAACAGTACGTTGGCGGCCAGGATCGTCGCCTTTGAGCCGGTGGCGATTGACGGCGACTTTTTGACCCGGCGTATCCGTGACGCTATCGCGCGTCGTGAGGGGATTGAGAGCAACGCCGTGCGTCTGGTGCACTCCGAAGCCGACGGTCTGCCGGGACTTATCGCCGACCGCTACGGCGAGTACCTGGTGCTCTCCTTTACCACGGCGGGCATGGAGCGCCTAAAAGGGGAGATCGTTGAGATTTTCAAGCGCCTGCTTGCGCCCGCCGGTATCTGGGAAAAAGGGGATACCGTCCGCCTCAAAGAGGGGTTGGCGGTGCGTGAGGGAGCGCTTTGGGGAGACGTGCCCGAGCGTATTGTTCTGCAAGAGCGGGAAAAACGCTTTGAGATTGACATCAAAAAGGGGCAAAAAACCGGTTTTTTCCTCGATCAACGCCGTAACCGTCGCATCGTGGGCCGATACGGCGGCAGGCATACTCTTGATCTTTTCGCCAACGCGGGCGGTTTTGGCATTTATGCCGAAGCGCAAAAGACGACGTTTGTGGAGATCTCCGCCCACGCGTGCGGGCAGATCGCGCGAAACTGCCGTCTCAACGGTTTGGAAAACGTCAATATTATTCAGGATGATGTTTTTGCCTTTTTGGAAAAAGATGAGCAACGCTATGATCTGATTGTTTTGGATCCGCCGGCTTTTGCCAAGAGTAAAAAGGCCAAAAGCGGGGCGATGAAGGGGTGGAAGTACCTGATCAGTCGCGCGCTGGAACGGTTGGAAGAGGGGGGATACCTGGCACTCTTTAGTTGCTCCCATGCCGTGATGATCGAAGATCTTTTGCCCCTGGCCCAAAGCAGTGCGACGGCGCAGGGGTGCCGCTTGCAGGTGGTTGAGCAACTTAGCCAGGATATCGACCATCCCTGGATGCTGGATGTGCCCAACTCCCTTTACCTCACCGGCGCGCTTGTAAGGAAGGTATAATGGTCTCTTCCCGGCGTGTGGAGAGAATGGTGGACTATTTGCGAAGCCGGCAGGCCGATCTGCGCCTTTTTCTGGATGACGTGCATGATCCTTACAATATGTCGGCCATTTTGCGTACCGCCGACGCGGCGGGCCTGTTTTATGTCGACTACGCCCGGCGGGGCGATTTTCATGTTCGCATTCGCAAAAAAGTGGGGCAGGGAAGTCAGCGCTGGCTGGCGGTGAGTCAGATTCCCTACGACGAGCGTCTGGCCCGGTTACGCCGTTTTGGGGCGCAAGGGTATCAGATTGTGGCGACTTCGCTGGCTGATGACGCCAAAATCTATACCGACATCGATTTTACCCGCCCCACCGTCTTGGTGATGGGCAACGAAAAGGAGGGGGTCAGCGACGAGGTGGCCCGGCTGGCCGATTGGCGCATAGTCATTCCTATGCACGGCATGGCCCAAAGCCTCAACGTCTCGGTGGCGTCGGCTATCATTTTGTATGAGGCGGAACGCCAGCGGCGTGCCGGGGGGATGTTTGAACGCCCCTCCTTGGATGAGGAGACCATCGCCCGCTATCTACGGGAATGGATGGCGCGTGACGCCCGGGCCAAAAGCCGGGGGCGGGTCGATGTTGAGATTATTAATTCAATGATAAAGGAGTCGTAATGGCCGGATTGCCCAAAGATGTGGGATGCCACAACGAGGTGTGTAAAGAGAATGAGAACTGTCTGCGCTATGAGATCGCCCAAAAGGGCAAAGCCAGGGAAGTGAAGAAGTTTGGCGGTACGCCGGAAAAAGGATGCGGCAAGTTTTTGCCCAAAGAGAAGGCGGATTAAAACCTTTCTCTAAAGTGTGGCGTTGTATAATCGCGCCAAATTTACTCTACATAGGAATAGAAGATGCGAGCACTCATCAGCGTCAGCGACAAGACGGGCGTGGTCGATTTTGCCAAAGGGTTGGTAGCCCTGGGTTGGGAGATTATCTCCACCGGCGGGACGTACAAAATTTTAAAAGAAAACGGCATCGATGCCGTTGAGATTGATGAAGTCACCAAGTTTCCCGAATGTTTCGAGGGGCGGGTGAAGACCCTTAACCCCTATATTCACGGCGGGATTTTGCACCGGCGGGACAAAGAGAGCCATCTGGCCCAGGCCAAAGAGCTGGGGGTCGAGGCGATTGATCTGGTGTGCGTGAACCTCTATCCGTTTAAAGCCACCATCGAACGGACCGACGATTTTGAGGAGATTATCGAAAACATCGACATCGGCGGGCCGGCGATGGTAAGAAGCGCGGCCAAGAACTTCGCCAGCGTTTTGATCGTCACCGATCCCGGCGACTACGACGCGGTGCTCACGGCACTCAAAGAGGGCTCCAATACCGAAGATTTTCGCCGTGACCTGATGATCAAAGCTTTCGAGCATACGGCGGCCTATGACAGCATGATCGCCAACTACATGAACCGCCGCTTCAACGAAGGATTCGGCGCTAAGCAGTTTATTGTAGGCGCCAAGGTCTTTGATACCCGCTACGGCGAAAACCCCCACCAAAAAGGGGCGCTTTACGAGTTTGACAACTTCTTTAGCCAAAACTTCAAAACACTCAAAGGCGAGGCGAGCTTTAACAACCTCACCGACATCAGCGGCGCGGTCAAGATCGCTTCAGCTTTTGGCGAGGAAAAAGCGGTCTGCATTGTCAAGCACGGCAACCCCTGCGGCTTCGCCATTCGTGACAATCTCATCGACGCCTACACCGAGGCGCTCAAGTGTGATCCCGTCTCGGCCTTTGGCGGTGTGGTGGCCGTTAACGGCGTGGTGGATGAGGCGCTGGCTAAAAAGATGAACGAGATCTTTTTGGAAGTGGTGATCGCGGGCCGTATCACCGAAGAGGCGCAGGCGGTTTTCGCCTCCAAAAAACGGATCAAACTCTTTGAATACGATGCCGACAGACTGCTTGTCAGTGATGACGCTTACGATTTCAAACACGTATCGGGCGGCTTTGTCTATCAGGATGCTGACAGGGTTAAAGAGAACGAGGTTCAAAACGCCGAGCTAAAATCGAAACGCGAAGCGACCAAGCAGGAGAAAAAAGACCTTGAGATCGCCTGGAAAGTGGCGGCGCTGACCAAGTCCAACTGCGTCGTTTACGTTAAAAACGGCGCCATGGTGGCCGTGGGCATGGGGATGACCAGCCGGGTCGACGCCGCTCGCTGCGCGCTGAAAAAAGCCGAGGAGATGGGCTTGGATGTCAGCGGATCGGCGATGGCCAGCGAAGCCTTCTTCCCCTTCCGCGACTCCATCGACGCCGCGGCCAAAGCGGGCGTGGCCGCCGTGATCGAGCCCGGCGGCTCCATCCGTGACGACGAGGTGATTCAAGCCGCCGACGAACACGACATCGCGCTCTACTTCACCGGCGTGCGCCACTTTTTGCACTAACTTTTTCGGCGGCGTATCGGGCCGCCTGAAGGTAGCTTTGCAGGCTGATTGTTTGATCGGCGCGGTAGGCGATGTCAAACGCCGTGCCGTGATCGACACTGACACGTAAAATGGGCAGGTTGAGCGAGACGTTGATGCTCTCGTCAAAGTAGAGCGCCTTGAGCGGGGCCAGGCCCTGGTCGTGGTACATGGCCACATAGTAGGTAAATCGTTTTCGCATGGCGGGGGTAAAAGCCACGTCGGGCACCAGCGGCCCCTCAAAAACCCCCCGCCCGCCGTCGGCCTCGGCGATGGCCGCTTCAATAATGCGCTCTTCACTGCCCAGCACCCCGCCGTCACCCGCGTGGGGGTTTAGCCCCAATACGCCGATTTTGCGTGCTTTCGTCTCCTCCTCAAAACGCTTCAAAAAATCGACCAGTCGCTCTTTTTCTACGGCCTTGGGAACGTGGCGGAGCGGGATATGCTCGGTAAAAAGGCCCACGAAGAGCTTTTCGCACCCCAGCATCATGATCGCCTCTTGTTTAAAAAAGTCCCGCAGGGCGTCGGTGTGCCCTTTATACCCGATGCCCGCTTTCTGCCACGCTGTTTTGTGAATGGGCAGGGTCAGCAGGGCGTCGGCAAGGCCCTCTTGGCAAAGGCGCACCCCTTGTGTGAAAGAGGCGAAGCTATAAGCACCCGCCTCGGCGCTGATTTGGCCGGGTGTGACGGGGCAGGGGGCGCAGGAGGGGGCGTGGGTGTCAAAATCGTCGGGCACCTTGATGCCCAAAAGATCCGCCGCATGCTGGATGAGCTTTGGGTGAACCAGGTAGAGCGGCCGGCAAAAGGCGCGCAATTTTTCGTGCCCCAGCAGGGCGATAGCCGGGCCGATGCCGTTGGGATCACCGATAGAGACGGCCAGTTTCATCGAATGAGGGCCAACATATCTTTGACGGCCTGCTCCAGCCCCGTATAAACGCTTCTGGCAATGATGCTTTGGCCGATATTGAGCTCCTCTATGGGGCCGATATCGGCGACGGGACGGACGTTTTGGTAGTTGAGTCCGTGGCCGGCGGCGACTTTTAGACCGAGGGTTTGCGCGGCGCTGGCCGAGTTTTGCAGGGTTCGCAGGCTTTGGTTGAGCATGGCATCCAACTCGTGGCGCTGTTTGTCCCACTCTTTGACGGCGTAGCGGGTGCGGGGTAGGTTGCTATGGCGCATGGCGTAAATGTTGGCGTAACGGCCCGTGTGCAGTTCCACCCACTCGGCACCCAACTCACGGCTTTTTCGCATGAGCGTTTCATCAGGGTCGACAAAGAGCGATACCTCGATCTCGTGGGCGTGAAGCTTTTTAATGACCGCTTCGAGTCTTTCTTCATATGCAAAAATATCAAGCCCGCCTTCGGTGGTCACCTCCTCCCGGCGTTCGGGTACCAGCGTGGCCCGGTGGGGGCGCAGACGGCAGATGATGTCGATGATCTCCTCGTTGATCGAGCACTCCAGGTTGACAGGCAGGGGGCTTTGCGCCACGATCATTTGGGCGTCATCGTCATGAATGTGGCGACGATCTTCACGCAAATGGATGGTAATCTGGTCGGCCCCGGCCCTTTGAACGATGCCAAGTGCTTGTAGCGGGTCGGGATCGTTGACTCTTCTGGCTTCTCTTAAAACGGCGATATGGTCGATATTGACACCCAGTTTCACAGCGGATGCTC
>JAADEJ010000091.1 GCA_013153475.1 Campylobacterota bacterium | reverse complement strand
TTTTGGGTGATTTGGCCGGTGGGCTTTTGCGGCCCACGGCCTGGATTTATAGATTGTCCCGGATGCCGATGGCATACCAGATGATGACGAGGTTAAGAATAAAGATGGCCATGGAACTGCCGCGGGAAATAATGTTTTGGAGTGTCGTGCGTTCCATGCCGTGGGTTTTAAAAGCGATATACATATGAATAATCGTCAAAACGGTCAGGGCCCCGACAATGATGAGTTTGGTCCCCATCAATTGCGCCAGGAGTGAATCGGGTGCGTGGGTGAAGATGTTGGGAAAGTCGTAATGAAAAAACATGGTCAGGCCCGTGGCCCACAGTACGATAAGCCAGAAGGTCTCAAAATAGCCGTAGATGGGCCCCAGGTGGGCGTAGACCGCCTTTTGGGCCGATCGGTCGCGCAGAAGAATGCCCAGAGCAAAGAGCAGAACCGAACCGCCGATCCACGCCGTCGCGGCCAGGATGTGGGTGTAGAGAACGACTTTGATCATCAGTAGAGGTACTTTTTGGGGTTGTTCATAATATCTTCCGGGTTAATACCGGTCCACTCGCGGATCTTTTGCTTGTCTTCAGCGCTCAGGGCCGCTTCGGGGTGGGCTTTGACATAGAGCCCCAGGGGCATGGCCAGGCCGACGGCCTTGAAGATCATCGCCTTGAGCTTCTCCTTTTTGGCTTCATCGTACGTCTCCCACTCGCTGAAGTTGAGCCATTGGCGTCCCACCTTTACGTCCCTGGCCACAAACCATTTGACAGGCGCGACATGGCTGTACCAGGGCCACTTGGTATGGTTGGAGTGGCAGTCGTAGCAACTGCGCACAAAGATCGCCTGGACATCCGCCGGCGCTTTGATCTCCAACTTGGGATCGCTTTGGGGGTTTGTCATCTCGACGGGAATCAACTGCATCCCCACAATCAGTATCAGAAAAAAGAGTCCCAGCATTTTACCTACGGACATGGGTGCCTTTCTGTTTTGATACCGTTATTGTAGAGCAATTTTGAAAAAAAAGGGACGGGTTTTGCGTTTTGTGCCGCTTTTTAATCTTTTTTAAATTTCAGATGCTCAAAAGCCTTGGCCGCGCCCAGCAGTAGCGCGCCCGCCGCAATACCCACCGCTAACTCCGCCAGCAGGGAGGGCCAGCCGTGCAATAGGTGGTGCAACCAGGGGGTGTGGTGTAAAAAGATCCCGCCGCCCACCAACAGCATGGCGACGGTGCCGATGTACCCCAGGGCCTTGATAAGACGGGGCATGGCGGCCACCAATCCTCGGCCCAGAAGATGCGCCGGGGTTTTGAGCGCGCCGAGGCTGTCGGACTTTTCCATGAGCCAGTAGCCCATATCATCCATCCGTACCATCAGGGCCACTACGCCGTACACCCCCGCCGTGGCGGCCAGGGCAACCAGTGTGGTGACGACAATCTGCTCAAGCAGGGGTTTGCCCGCCACCGTGCCCAGGCCGATGACGACGATCTCGATGGAGAGGATAAAGTCGGTTCGGATGGCCGATTTGATCTTGGCCGCCTCGTCGAGATTTTTGCCGCCCTCCTCATGGTGGGCATGGGGGAAGAGGTATTCGTAAGCTTTTTCGGCTCCCTCAAAACTCAAGTAAGCCGCGCCCAGCATCAAAATGGGCACAATGGCCCACGGCGCGAAGGCGCTGAGCAAAAACGCGAAGGGCAGAATGATGAATTTGTTGATCACCGACCCCTTGGTGATGGCCCAGATAACTGGCAGTTCCCGTTTGGCGGCAAACCCCGCCGCCCTCTCGGCCCCGACCGCCAGGTCGTCACCCAAAACGCCGCCCACTTTCTTGACGGCTATTTTACTCATCACCGCCGTATCGTCCAGCAGGGCGGCAATATCGTCGAGAATGGCGAAGAATCCTCCCGTCATGACATGTTTCCTTCTGTTTGGTTTTGCGAATTATGACATAAGTGGGATACGGGGCAAATCTCGCACCGGGGCGCGCGGGGGCGGCAGACACTTTGGCCAAAAGCCACCAAAAGCCGGTTGAGCCCCGCTTTCTCCTTATCTGTCAGTCGGGTTTTGAGCACCTCGTAACTCGCTTCGGGGGTTGGGGTTTGCAGGTAGTCCCATAGGTTAAGAATGCGGTGGACATGGGTATCCACCGCCACCACCGCCTGTCCGAAGGCCCGCTCCAGGATGATGGCGGCGGCTTTGGGGCCGATGCCTTTGATCTTGAGTAGTTGGGCTTCGGTGTCGGGAACGCGGCCGTCGTAGTGCTCAAGCAGGTAGCGGGAAATATCCAGAATCGTTTGGGCTTTTTTGCGATAAAAACCGACCGGATAGATCGCTTTTTCTATCTCTTCTTTGGAGAGCATGACCATTTTCTCGGGGGTGTCGGCCAACGCGAACAGTCGTTCACCCGCGCTTTGGGTCACCTCATCTTTGGTGCGGAAACTCAAAATGACCGAAATCGTCACGGTATAGGGGGTGCGGCGATAGCCGTAGTCGCTTTTGAGCGCCGGGGCGTTCCAATTTCCAGCGTGTCGGCGTAAAATTTCGATAGCTTCTTTCAATTTGATGTCATTCATATAGTTGCCATAATTTAAGATTAATCAATTCTGGGGTATTGTACCGTAACGGGGAGCGGAATTTTCTCTCGAAAGCAAATCAAGACAAGAAGGAATATGCGATGATGAAGCTGAAAAAACACCTCTGGATCGCGGCGGCGGCCGCCATGCTGGTGATGGGCGGATGTGCCGCAAAGAGCGTCTCGACGGGCGGTAGCGTGACGCAGGAAGAGGGTGCCATTGTAAAACACGTGGGTGAATATGTAAAGCCCAAAGCGTTGAAGCGGGCCATCGTCAAAGGGGCCGAGTCTGACGGCTGGATGACCACGCCTTTGGGCGAGAGGGCCGTCATCGCGGAGAAATATTTTGACGAAAACAAAAATATCGCCGTGGAAGTGATCATTACCGACGACGGTTACCGTATCGAGTACAGCAGTGCCCAGAATATCAGCCAATCGAAAGCCGAAAACCTGATGGAGGATCTGGCCGACGCGATCGAGAAGGCCCGGGCGGAAGCGCCGGAAAACGAATAATCACCTCCTCTCGTACATCTCATGATCGACCGCCACCTTGTAGGTGGGGTCGTCCTCTTCGTAAGTGCAGTATTTTCCGGCGGCTTTGAGCAGTTTTTTGCAATCTTCGCTGAGGTGGCGAATGGTCAGTTTTTTGCCCGCCTCTTCATAACGACGGGTGATCTTGTCGATGGCTTCGACGCCGCTGGAGTCCATGACACGGGCCCTTTTAAAGTCCATCACCACCTCGTCGGGGTCGTTTTTGGTGTCAAATTGATCCAGAAATCCCTGTACGGAACCAAAAAAGAGCGGGCCGTCGAACTCGTAGATTTTCCGCTTACCTTCTATATAAGTGCGGGTGTAAACCCTGGCGTGTTGCCACGCAAAGACCAACGCGGAGATGATGACACCGATAATCACCGCCATCGCGAGATCCGTGAAGATAGTCACCACCGTAACAGTCACAAGAATGAAGGCGTCGGTTTTGGGCATCTTGCGCAGGCGGCTGAAGCTGGCCCACTCGAAGGTTTCGACGCTTACCATAAACATGATGCCCACCAGCACGGCGATGGGAATCTGGCCGATGAGATCGCTGAGTGAGACGACGAAGAGAATCAGAAGCACCGCCGCCGTCACGCCCGAGAGTCGCCCCCGGCCGCCGGAGGTGAAGTTGATGATACTTTGGCCGATCATCGCGCAACCCGCCATGCCGCCGAACATCCCGCAGGCGGCGTTGCCCGCACCCAGAGCCACGGCTTCCTTGTTGGCGTTGCCCTTTTCGCCGCTCATCTCATCGAGTACCGAAAGGGTCAGCAGGCTCTCGATGAGCCCCACGGCGGCCATGACGGCGGCATAGGGGAGGACGATCTTGAGCGTCTCGAAACTGAGCGGTACCTCGGGCCAGTGGAAGCTGGGCAGGTCGCCGGCGATACTTCCCAGATCCGCGACGCGCTTGGTGTCCAGATCGAAAAGGACGGTGATAGCGCTGAGTACCACGATGGCCACCAGCCCCGCCGGGACCGCCTTGGTAAAGCGGGGCAGCAGTGCCATCGTCGCCATGGTGGCGGCGACAAGAATATACATAATGGGCCCCTCACCCTCGAACATCGGCAACTGCGCCAGGGCGATGACGATGGCCAGGCCGTTGACGAAGCCCAAAATGGCGGGCTGGGGCACGAGGCGGATGAACTTGGCCAGCCGTAGTAGGCCAAACGCCACCTGAATAAGCCCCGTCAGGATCGTGGCGAAAAAGAGGTACTCCACCCCGTGGGTCGCCACCAGCGAGACCATCACCACCGCCACGCTGCCGGTGGCGCCGCTGATCATGCCGGGCTTGCCGCCAAAAAGCGCGGTAATGAGTCCCAGTAGAAAGGCGGTATAGAGTCCTACCAGTGGGCTCACGCCCGCAATCAGCGAAAAGGCTATGGCTTCGGGCACCAGCGCCACGGCGACGACGGCGCCGGAGAGGACGTCGTTTTTGACGCTGCGTGCGGAGTAGGTTTTAAGGAGTTGCGCGAACATCGGGATCCTTGGAAAAATATGGCGCGCGATTATAGGGAAAGCCCCCTAAAGCTATCCTGTGGCGGAGTCGTTACTTTTCGATGAAAACGTTTTCCTGAACGGTTCGCTCCGAGTTTTTGAAAAAGGGGGTGAAAAAACGTTAATAAAGTGTTAAAACAAAAACCGTTTTGCCGATTTATGTTCCGGTTATGTAAAGAGAGGATAATTGCGCCCGATATGATTGGATTGGTGAGCCGTGTTTTCGTTGTCGTTTTTATTGTCGCTATCCTGGGGAACGCGAAAGGGCTGGAACCCCGTTTGGAGCGTTTTCTGCTCCATCATCAGACCCTGACCCTGGGAAGTTGTGACGCCTGGATTCCCTATGTCGTCGTCAACGAAGATGGGTCGGTCAGCGGGTATGACGTCGATGTTTTGAATCTTGTCAATCACTACACGGGCGCCCATTTTGTCTTGAAGGCGGGCAATTGGGCCCAGATGCAGAAATTGGCCCAAGAGGGGTATCTTGACGGTCTGGCCACGTTGATCAAAACACCGGAAAGAGAGAAATGGCTGCTCTTCTCCCGTCCCTATATCATGGTTTTCAAAACGTTGTTGACGGCGGAGGGGAACGGAATCGATCCGGTTGCCTCTCTCGAAGCGCTGAAGGGGAGAAGTGTGGCGGTAGCGGGCAACAACGTTTTGGATCGACGCCTGGCCCAAAAAGCGGGATTGCGGATCGTGCCGGTACGCGATCCCGAAGAGGCTTACCGCAAGGTATTGGCCAAAGAGATAGATTTCGCCTTCGGCAACCCTTCTACCGAAGTGGTTTTGGCCCGGCTTGGGTTGCCCAAGCTGCGAACGGTCTATCGGTTCGATCAAAAGGTTCCGTTGCGTTTCGCGTTACGAAAAGAGTTGGCCGAGGGGATGGAGATACTGGAGAAGGGGCTTGCGATGATTCCGCAAAGCACCTTTCAGAAACTGGAGAAGAAGTGGTTTTCCGGCAACTATACCTATACCGGGCTCAAATTGACGGCCGAGCAGGAAGCCTATATCAGAAAAAAAGGGGCGTTGCGGTTTTGCAAAGGAGGTGGCGCCTACCCTTACGGAGAGATGGATGAAGAGGGGCGCTTTTACGGCATGATGGCCGATGTGGCCGAAGCCATAGCCGATACGCTGGGTGTCAAAGCCCTTTTCGTCAAGGAACGTTGCGAAATTTCCCTGGGCGGGAGCGGTCTGGCGACGGCACCGTGGTGGCGGCAGTCGTTGGTGCTGGTGACGAAAAAGGAGAGGCCCTACCGGGAGGATCTTCGGGGGTTTGATGGCAAAGTCGGTGTTCCCGATCGCATGGGCGTGCGTAAATACCTTGTCGATCGCTATCCGAAACTTCGGGTCGTGACCTACAACGATACGCGAAAAGCGCTGGAAGATGTGGCGGCAGGCAGGATAGACGGATATGTGGATCTGCTCGGTATCGCCGTCAGCGCTCTGGAACATAACGGCATGGATGATTTGAAGATAGGCGCGAGGCTGCATGTGCAGGTGCCATTACGGTTTACGGTGCGGGACGCCCAACTGCTCGAGCCGTTGAATCAGGCCATCGCCCAGCTCGATGACGCGAAGAAACGCTCTATGTACCATCGATGGATGAGTGCCGGGGTGCGGGAGGATCACGGAGGGGCACGATGGCGGAAAGCGATGGTTCTTTTTGCGCTGATCGGGGGATTGAGCCTCTTTTGGATCGTTCGTCTGGCCCGGGCGAAACGGGAGCTTGAACGCTCCCGGCGGGAGGTGACGCGCATCAACGAAATTCTCCAGCGACAGGTGGAAGAGGAGGTGCGTCGTTCCCAGGAGAAGGATGCCCTGCTTTACGAGCAGTCCAAGTTTGCCCAGATGGGGGAGATGATCGGGATGATCGCCCATCAGTGGCGTCAGCCTCTCAACAATATCAGCCTGGTGGCTTCGACATTGAAGGTGCGTTCCAAAAAGGGGCGGTTGGATCCTCCGATGATCGAGGAGATGGCCGAGAAGATCATCGAGTATACCCGGCACCTTAGCCGCACCATTGACGATTTCAGGAACTTCTTCAAGCCGGAAAAGAGACGGGAGAGGATCGGCCTGAACGAGGTGGCGGCGTCGGTCTGTCGGCTGGTGGAACTGCCGTTCGGGCATCACGGTATTCATTTTGAGAAGTCGTTGATGCCGTGTCGGGAATCGGAGCTTTACCGCAGTGAACTGGAACAGGTGGTGCTCAATCTGGTCAAAAACGCCCAGGATGTGCTGCGTGAGCGGAATGTGACAAACCCCAGGATAGAGATGAGAACTTTCGAGAGCGACGGACACGCCGTACTGGAGGTGCGGGACAACGGCGGCGGCGTGCCGGAAGAGATTTTGGGCAAAATTTTCGACCCCTACTTCTCTACCAAAAAGAAGAACGGCACGGGGCTGGGGCTTTATATGAGCAAGATTATCGTCGAGGAGCATTGCGGCGGCACCTTGACGGTGCGCAATACGGAGGAAGGCGCCTGCTTCAGGATCGAAATTCCCCTTGTCGAGACCGCCCGTTCATAAAGCCGACGGTCACCGTTTTTGGGCGCATTCATGAAAAGCCTGATAACAGAGTGATTCGCACTTCTCCTTGTCGGAAGAGACAAAAAAACCGCCGTTTTCACTGTTTTTCCCCTGGCACTGCGCAAGGCAGGCGCTGCGCATCGCTTTGCAGCCGCCGGGCGCGTTGGCCTCTTCGAGCATCGCTTCGCCGATGGCGTTGGGGGTACGGGAGAGGACGGCGAGTTTTCGGGTCTGTCGCAATGAGAATTTGTCGGGGACCCGAAGTTTCAATTTGGCGGCAAGGCTCTGAAGATAGGGGCTTTGGGTGCGGCAAAGATACTCCGTTTGGCGGTAACGCGCCCGCTCCTCCCCGACGGGAATAATCAGCAGCGTCGTCAACGTATGGGTGGCTTCGTACTCTTCTTCCCCGGTTTTACGGCATTTCGCGGGAACGGAGTCGGTAAGACGTATGCCGTTTTCATCTTCCAGGATCAGCCGCGCGGAGCGGGTGTCGACGGGTTCGATACGCCAGGAGGGGTGGGTAAGAAGTACCCAAAGCGCGTCGGCTTCGCCCCAGCGGGACAGGGGGAGGGTGTTTACTTTTTTAGCCAACAGGCGGGCCAGCGGCAAAGCCAGTTCGGGTGCGGCTTTGAGGGCTTTGGCCGTGGCGGTCAGCTGGTCGGAAAAGGGGTCGGCCATGGCTTGTAAAACCTTTTGTGCCGGTTCAAGACAATCCTGGCGCAGGGTCGGTATCAGCGGCGGGATCAGTGCGGGGGTCTTCAGCAGGGTCGTCAAGGTGGGTTTGGTATGGATACTGTGACAAAAAAGGTGTAGGTAACGCGCCAGTACGCGGGGTTCGTTTTTTTTCAGCAGCAAAGGTCCGAGGTGGTCGATAACCTTTTGTCGGATTCGGGGTATGGGTAGGTCGGCCGCCTGAAAGAGCGTGGTGATATCGCGGGCGTCGGCCAGAAAACGGAGCGCGATATCAGCGACGGCTTTCTCTTTTGGAAAGAGGCGCAGATAGGCGACGGCATCTTTCAGGCTCCTGCCGGCCGCGGGTTGCAGGGCTTTTGCCATTTGGGGGCGCATGGCGGCGGGTGCGGCTTTGTAAAGTCGGGTGGCCCGATACCAGTCGGGTTTTGCTTCAAGTTGCGCAAGAGCCGCTTCAAAAACCTTTTGGGCCGCGGGATAGCGGCCGAATCGGGCAAGATAGTCAACCAACGCGTCGAATTCGCCCCGTTGTACCGACAGATCGGCCAGCCGTGCGGCGGCGACACGCGCGAAAGTTCCGTCGGGTACAGCCGTCAGGTAGGCGGCGACGGCTTTGGGGTCATGGGAGTTTTTCAGATCGTCCCAACCGTTGCTGCGGGTGGCGATACGATAGGCCGCTTCGGGTGTCGGTCGATAGCGCCAGTTTCGGATTCTAAGCGGGAAACGTTCACCCCGCAACTCGAAATAACCGGTTTCGAAACGGGGCTTTTGGGGCGGATCCAAAAGGCGTTTGGCTATAAGATGAAAGGTGTAACGCCCCGGCGGATATTCGTCGGCGGCGACGGTAATGCGCTCGTCTAATATGAGTTTGCCTTTCTTGAAGTGATAAGCCGCCACTATGCCCTTGCACCGTTCACCGGGATATTCGATCGTCCCTTTGGTCAGGCGCTTCAAATCGTCGATTGTCAAATGCAAAACGGCGGGCCACGACTCGTCCGGCTCTTCCACCACCACTTCCAAACGGTAATCACCCCCGGTCAGCGGCAGATCGGCCATGAGAACGAGCGGCAAGAGAAGCAAAAGACTAAAAAGCTTCATCGGCGGCTTCCTCTTTTTTGACGAAGGTTCGGGATACGCCTTTGTCGGCTTTTTTCAGAGTAAGACGGTGGTAGCGGCGCATCAAAGCGAAGAGGCGGGCGCCTTCCTGGTTGAGCTGCCCAACCTGTGTCGCGAGGCGGGGAAGCGCGAGAAAATGGGCCGGTTGCCAGACGCCTTTGCCCGTTTTTGTGTGGTAAAGCACCGCGCCGCCCCTATCCTCGGGATCGGCGTAGATCCGCCATCCTTTGGGATCGGCGCTTTTCCCCAGCAACTCCAGCGCCGCGGACCAGTAGGGGCCGGTATCGAAAGAGACTTTTTTGGCCCGCCCCTTTTTCACCAGTTTTTGCAGAATGGTCTCAAAGGTATAGCGCGCTTTGGGATCGGTGACATGAAAGCCGTACTGGGTGGCCACGATCAAAAGGGCGGGTATAAGCGCCTTTTTGTTTAGTTTGGGCGGTTTGCCGAGATTCGGCAGATGCGGAACGGCTGTGGGATCGTGGCGACAGAGCGTAAAAAAATCACTGACCCGTTCGCTGTTGGCGGGATCGTCTTCATGCAGTTGAAGGGTGGAAACGGCCTCTTTGCAATGTTTGGCCGGCGCGTTGGAAGAGGCAGCGAAACCGCCCAGACGCTGCGGGGGTCGGTGTGTCGCGTTTTTGCGTTCGAGTGTATGCAGTTTGGGATCGAGCGTGATGAAAGGCGGATGCCGCAAAGGGGCGAATGCGGTTTTATGAAAATGTTTGAATCCTTGTAAAACCGGTTCCCACGCCTTTTCGATCGCCTTCAGGCGCATGGCGCAACGTGGGGTACCGGGGGCGTCGCACCAGGGTTGGCGCTGGGAGGGTAGTCGCATGAAAGGGTTTTGTTCGGCAAAGCGCCTGACGGCTTGGTCCAAGGCGTCGGTGCCCTGAAAAAGGGCGAAAAGAGGCATAAGCGCTCTTTTTTGTTTCGTTTTGGAAAGATTGTCCACGGAAGGGGCCTGGCTGAGATACTCGAAAGCCGAACGGGTATCGAGCAGCAAAACCCGTGTCGATACGGGGCGGTCGCAATCCATTTGCAGGGTGACGGGGCCGATGCGCCGCCAGGCGAAACCGCAGGCGGTATAGGGCGGGATTCGCGGGTGGTCATAGAGTGCGAGGGGGCCGTGGCGGGTATAGGAGGCAAGGGTGTAAAGCGGCAGGTTGCCCAGCAGATCTTTGGCCGCAAAGGGTGCGTGTCGGGTCGGTTTAAGGCCGGGAAGGCGTGTTAAGAGGTCGGCGACGGTTTCGGCCCGCTCCCGTTCGAGGCGTTGGATATCGGGCAGAAGCGTCGAAGCGTCGTAGCCACCGCGGGCCAGCAGGGCGGTCAGGGTGACAAGCAGCAAAAGGAGGATGCGCATGGTTGACTCCGGTGGGAAATATTCGGCCTCATTATAACAAACTATAAATTTCGTTTCAGCTTGGTTTTAACGAATATGCTTTAAGATGCCCGTAGTTAATTCGGACAAAGTTTGTCTGATTTGAAAAGAGGGAGCATTGATGATGAAAGTCTATCTGGACAACAACGCCACCACGATGGTGGACCCCGAAGTCAAGGCGGCGATGGACCCGTATGTCTGCGAGATATACGGCAACCCCAACTCACTGCACGACTTTGGCACGGCGACCCATCCGGCTTTGAGAAAAGCGATGGATCAGATGTACGAGGCACTGGGCGCGCGGGATGAGGATGATATTGTCGTCACCTCCTGCGCCACCGAGTCAAACAACTGGGTGCTCAAAAGCGTCTGGCTCGATCTTATCCAAAACGGCGAGAAAGATCATATTATCACCACCGAAGTGGAGCACCCCTCCGTCACGGCGGTCTGTCGGTGGTTGGAGAGCCGGGGCGTGCGCGTAACCTACCTGCCCGTCAACGCCGACGGCATCGTGGAGGCCCATACGGTGCGCGATTTCATTACCGACAAGACGGCGCTGGTGAGCGTGATGTGGGCCAACAACGAAACGGGCGCCGTTTTCCCCATTGAGCAGATTGCCGAAGTGTGCAAAGAAAAGGGTGTGCTCCTGCATACCGACGGCGTGCAGGCGGTGGGCAAGATTCCCGTCAACGTCACCAAGGCCGGTGTCGATTTCATGAGCTTTTCGGCCCACAAGTTCCACGGCCCCAAAGGGGTAGGGGGGCTTTATATCCGCGGCGGACGATCGCTGACCAGCCTACTGCACGGCGGTGAGCAGATGGGCGGTCGGCGTTCGGGCACGCTCAATGTGCCCGGCATTGTGGGAATGGGCAAAGCGATGGAGCTGGCCAACTACTACCTGCGCTTTGAAGAGCAACACGTGCGCCGCTTGAGAGACAAGCTTGAGGACGCCATTTTGCAGATTCCCGATACCTACAGCGTAGGCCCCCGCGACAACCGTACCCCCAATACGGTGCTGGTCTCCGTGCGCGGCGTGGAGGGCGAAGCGATGCTGTGGGATCTTAACCGCGCGGGTATCGCCGCCAGCACCGGGAGCGCGTGCGCCAGCGAGGATCTGGAGGCCAACCCCATCATGATCGCCGTGGGCGCGGACAATGAGCTGGCCCATACGGCGGTGCGGCTGAGCCTGAGCCGCTTCACGACCGAAGCGGAGATCGACTATACCATTGATGTATTCAAAAAGGCGGTGGAACGGCTGAGGGCCATTTCGAGCACCTACGCCTACACCCCTAAAAAAGAAGGAGCGTAACATGGCCAAGAGCGATTTGATCGGCGGCAGTATCTGGGAAGAGTACAGCCAGAAAGTCCAGGATCTGATGAACAACCCCCGCAACCAG
The DNA here is from genome assembly GCA_013153475.1 of Campylobacterota bacterium. GTDB lineage: Bacteria > Campylobacterota > Campylobacteria > Campylobacterales > Hydrogenimonadaceae > Hydrogenimonas. The sequence goes on along the minus strand of JAADEJ010000091.1, from coordinate 8,698 downwards.
GGGGAGCTGACCGAAGAGGACGCCAAGCGCCTGGGCGGTGAGCTGATCGTGGCCGATTTTGGTGCCGAGAGTTGCGGCGACGCGGTGCGGCTTTATTGGATTGTCGATCCCAAGACCGATAAGATTCTGGATGCCAAATTTAAAAGTTTCGGTTGCGGCACCGCCATTGCCAGCAGTGACACGATGGTGGAGCTTTGCAAGGGCAAAACGGTGGACGAGGCGGTCAAGATTACCAATATCGACGTCGAAAAGGCGATGCGCGACGAGCCGGATACCCCCGCCGTGCCGCCCCAGAAGATGCACTGTTCGGTGATGGCGTACGATGTGATCAAAAAGGCGGCGTCACTCTATAAGGGCGTGGATATGGAGAGCTTTGAGGAGGAGATCATTGTGTGCGAATGCGCCCGGGTGAGCCTGAGCACCATCAAAGAGGTGATCAAACTCAACGACCTCAAAACCGTCGAAGAGATTACCGACTACACCAAAGCGGGGGCGTTTTGTAAAAGCTGTATCCGCCCCGGCGGCCATGAAGAGCGCGAATACTACCTGGTCGATATTTTGGAGCAGACCCGCAAAGAGATGGAAGAAGAGAAACTCAAAGAGCAGGCCGACAAACAGGCAAGCGGCGAAGAGGTGCCCTTTAAAGAGATGACGATGGTGCAAAAGATCAAGGCCATTGACAAGGTGATCGATGAGAATATCCGCCAGTACCTGATTATGGACGGGGGGAATATGGAGATTCTGGATGTCAAAGAGAACGGCGAGTATACCGATGTCTACATTCGGTATCTGGGCGCGTGTAGCGGGTGCGCCAGCTCTTCAACCGGCACGCTCTACGCCATTGAGTCGACGCTGAAGCAAAAACTCGACCCCAACATCCGCGTTCTGCCCATCTAATCTTTGACGATCCGGCTGATCGGCACGGGCATTCGGATGCCCGCCGTCGTCAGCGCCTCATAAACCGCCAATGCCACGTCGTTTTTGATATCCAATACCCGACCGTCAACCCAGAAGTAGAGGGTAAAGGCCAGGTAATACTCCCCAAACCCTTCAAAAAGCACTTTGGGTTCGGGATCGTTTCGTACCCCCTCGCAGGTTGAAACCGTTTGACGGATAAGGGCGATTACCTCTTTGGGATCGTGACCGAAGGCGACTTTATAATCGACACGAATCCGGCGGCTTTTGGAGGAGAGGGTCCAGTTGGTCACCTCTTTGGTGATGAAGTCGGCGTTGGGGATCAGCACTTCCGATCCGTCATAGGTTTTGATGGTGGTGGCCCGTACCCCGATCTTTTCTACATCTCCCGTAACGTTTCCCACCTGCACCACGTCACCCTGCTGGACCGGCCGTTCGAAAATAAGCAGCAGTCCCGAGACGAAATTGGCCATGATATTGCGCAATCCAAATCCGATACCTACCCCCAGCGCCCCCGCGATGACGCTCAGATCACTGAAGCTGATGCCCAGAACCGTCAACGCGAAAACGCTGCCTACGGCGATAATAAGGTAGCGTACCATCATGCGAATGGCAGCGGGAACGCCTCTGGGAAAACGGTAACGGCTGAAAACCTCCAGGTCCAACAATACCGTGACCAGACGGGTTATGAAAGCGGTGATTGCCAAAACCAGCGCGAAATCTACCAGCGCGCCGACGGAGAGTGTGACCTTTCCGACCTGCCATGAGAGAGCGGTAAAGCTCTGCCACCAGCGGGAGAGGTAGTAGAGCGCGTCGAATTGTCGTAATACCAGGTAGAACCAGTAGCCCATCAGAAAGAGATTGACGGTGAAAGTCAGGTAGGACTGGATCTGTCTGGCGTGTGCCTCCAGTGTCGGATTTTGGGCCTGAAAGGTTCGGCGCCGGACGAACATAACAACCAGTCCGCGGGCGATTCGGGCGATGAGAGCGAAAATGACGAAGAGAATCAGCGAGACGATCAGGGCGGAGAAGAGTTTGAAAGAGAGGTTGACCGCACCTACGATGTTGGCCGCCAGAGAGACGGTCAACAGCAGAGGAACCAGAGGGAGCAGTCGGGCAAAGAGCCGGACGGCCCGGTCGTTCTCTCCAAAAAGTGCTTTTCCCTCGCCGACGAAGCGCCAGGTAATAAAAAGCATGAAGGCTTCGATTAACAGGGTACTCAGGCGTACCTCTGCCGCGGTGGAAGAGATATGGGTCTGCAGTGCTGTCAAGGCGTAGACGAGAGCCAGGGTGACGGTGTGGCGTTTGACGGAAATAGACGCCTCTTCGCGCATAATCCACATGAGCAGCCCAAGGGCGGCGAGCGTGTTGAATTGTCCCACTGCCAAGGGTCGTTCGGGATAAAAGAGGGGAATGGTCAAAATCGCCAACAGTAACGTGGCGGCGACGGGATGCTCCACGAAAACCACGGCACTGCCGACACGCTCGTCTCTTTTGACGAAAAGGCGGTTGCGGCGGTTACGGAGATAGAGGTAGAACATCACAATAGCCAATATCAGCGTCAGCCCCAGGTGGTTTAGGAGGGCGTTGCGGTCGGCCAGATAGAAGGTCAGACTTTGGCGCAGGGTGTTGCGGGCGGAGAGAGCGAGTTCTTTGAGCCATCGGCCGGGGTGTAGACCGCTTTTGGCCAGGAGTTGGGGCAGGGGTGGGCTGTCGAGGTTGAAAAGGCGTGTGCCGCGGCTGGCGAGAGATGCCTCCAGACGGTGGGCCAGGGTTTTGGTTCGTCCGATTTCATCAGTCAGGGCGTTCAGGGCGGTTAACGTGCGGTCATAAAGGGTTTTGAGCCTCTCTTCGTCGGTCTTGACGGTCTCTCGTGTCGTTTGGGCCCGTTTGATGATAGCGGAAGGGGCGTCACTCTTTTTCAGTGCTTCGAGTGTCGCCTGCCACCGCGCTTTCATATGCCGCAGCTTTTTAAGGGATCTCTCCTCTTTTTCCAGATCGTTTTGCAGCAGGGCGGTTTCGTCTCGGAGAATTTTGAGCTGCAGGTTGAGTGCTTCCAGATCGGTTCGCACCTGTCGGAGGGGAAGCTCTTCCGGACGACGGATTTTCAGACGCTTGCGAAGGCGGGCGGCCTCTTTTAAAACGCTCTCCTGCCGCTGTCTGTTGTCGTCAAGCGCAGGATTCGACGCGACGGTTCGCCGGATCGTCTCCAGTGTGGAGAGGGCCCGACCGGCCGCTTCGGGAATCTGGGTCGGTGAATAGGCTTTGGGGGGCGCCGGCGGCGCGGGAGAGCTCTTTTGGTCGTCGGCCCGGGCGAGAAGAAGTACCGCCGTTATGCCGAAAAGGAGCAACGCGGCCAGACGTTTCATGAAAGGTTATCGACACTTTTGCATGACTTCGAGGGTGAATGTCAAAGTGACATCCTGCCATGTTTTGCCCTCGTGCGGTTTGCGACACGCGTCGGTCAGGCTCTGGAGGGAGGGTAGCAGCTTGAAATCCCCCAGATCGATCACACCGGCGGCCGTTATGCGGTTCTCCTCCCGTTGCAGTCGCATCGGCACGGTGCGGGTTGTGTCGTTCATGGTGATTTCCACATTCGCCAGATCTTTGTCTACCGAGATGATTCGGGCCGTGATGGTGTCAACCCCCTGGATTTTGAAGAAGTGTTTGACGATTCTGGCGTTTCGTGTGCCGTTGGCGGTATCGACGCTTTCGGTGTCGATCAGAACGGATGCCCCCTCCAGAAGCTCATCGATTTTCGCTTTGGGTTTGGCCGATAGGCGGACGGCGTCGAATTTTCCTTCGACGGGAAGTTTCAGCGGGGTTTTGAAAGCGGTCCAGCCGATATCGAAATCCTTGACGCGCCAGCGGCACTCTTTGGCCCATGTCAGTGCCGCGACGAGAGAGAGAAGAAGAAAAAAACGCATGAAAAACCCCCTGTCTTGAATGGCATATTGTACCATCAATCTTCAAAAGGCATGGTCTCCTGACCGATCTTTCGGTAGCGATTCCAGTAGTGATCGACGAAGGCGCGCACCGAACGGTTTTTGGCGTGCCAGACACCGTTTTCTTTTTGCGCGTAGGTATTCAGGTAGCCCGTGGCGTCCTCTTTGGGCAGGTAAAAGTCGTGCACGAGCCGAATGTAGCGGGCCTCGTAGAGCGCCTTGGCCCGTCGGTAGGCCGTTTCGTTCAAGTTTATGAACAACCGTTCGTTCTCAAAAACCAGCACGCCCGCCTCGAAGAGAATATCCAGGTGTAAAAGCCCCTCGACATAGTAGGGCTCCACTTCGCCCGTCTCGCGCCAGCTCATCAGCCCCACGGCCCTGGCGACGGTGTCGCGCAAAATCTCCTCTTTGATCGCTTCCTCTTCGTGGGTAAAAAAGGCCATCAGGCCGCCCACGGTGGCTTTGAACTCTTCGACATTTTTGTAGTTGCCCGCGGCGTTCATTTTCACTTCCGTATCATCATCCACCCAGAGAATGTGGCCGTATTCGTGGCCGACGGTGGTGATTTCGTAGACTTTGTGCCAAAGCTCGGGCGCTTCGTCCATGATCTTTCGGCTGTGGCGCACGAAGTCGTCTCCCAAAATCTCGCGGGCCAGCCGCATAACGGGGCGCGCCTTTTTGGCCTCCAGCACATTGTCGGCGAAGGCGAAGATCTTTTTGCCGAGCTCTCGGCTCACTTCCGTGTCGTTGGGAACCACCTGCGCCGAGAAGAGCCCCTGAAACTCCGCCCCGTAAAAAAGGGCCGGCACGCCGATGTAGAGTTGCGTGCGCGCCACCTGCTTGGCGCAATTTTTTTGCACCTTCATAGCCTCTTGGCCGAAGGTATTAGCCAGCGCTTCGCTCATGGCAATGATCTGGGAGGGGATGCGGGTTTCCTGCATCCGTTTGGGCGAGGCGATGCGCACGTCCCACTCCAGCGCCACCGCTTTGCGGTAGTGGTCTTCGTAGTACTCCAGCGGGTGGCCGATCTGGATGGGGGCGGTGATCGCCATCCATTTGCGATCCACCTCGGCCCACTTTTCGATCAGCCCCTCGATTTGCGTATGCCCAAAGGCGCCAATCAGCGCGTCCAGGTAGGCCAGCCACGCCTCTTTTTGGCCAAAGACCTCATCCTCCATCCCCGCCAGCACGCCCCGCATATTCTCCAGTTTGTTCAAAACCTCCATCACTTCCATGCGGAACGCTTTGGCGTAGGGGACGCTTTTGAATCCCTTTTTGCTCTTTTTGAGCACCGAGTAGCACCGATCCCCCGCGCAACCGGGTCGGCGCTCGTCCAGCAGGTTTTCGGATTCTAGCATCTCGTAGATTTTCTGTTCGTCGCCCTCAAAAAGCTCGTAAAGCTCCCGGTTGACGCCGTGGATGATCTGGGCGGTCCAGGCGCTCTGCCAGGTGCTCATGGCTTCACCTACGCGATGGGCCTCTTTGAGAATCTCACGGTAAAAGGGTGTCAGCAGCGCTTCCTCCTCAATCCACTCCAGCAACGCCATGTGGCGTTTGAGGTAGAAGTCGGCCACCATCTTGTAGGCGGTCTCTTTGGCTTCGATGATCGCCTCTTCGTCGAATTCCTCCTTTTGCAGCACCTGCGTCAGGGCGTCGTCTCTAAGGCCGATAAGACGCGTCAGCGCCGCCATACGGGTATCGGGTGTCTCGGGCAGGCCGAGCCGCCGCAGAAAGTCGCCCACCCAGGCTTCGGCTTCCGCGTGGCCACCGCCCAGCAGGTCGTAGTAGCTTCCCAGCGCCTTTTGACGGCGCAAAATTTCGTCGTAGACGGTTTGAAGGTCCTGTAGAAAAATATCGCGGTAGAAAGTCTGCATGGTTCGTTTCTTTGTCATGGATTGGCAGATGTATTTTACCCTGTTTCGGTTTATGGCGTTTCAATGGGTTTTTCGTTATGATTCGGCGTATGAAAATGATGAAAATGCTTGACCTTCTGGCCGGCAATATGCGGACGGACGATCCTTTCAAACTGAGACAGACCATCCTGGCCAATGTTTTCATTTTCCTGTCGTTGGCGGTTCTGTTTATCTTCTTTTTCCTGAACTATTTTGTTTTTCACGATATCTGGACGGCGCGGCTGGACGTGGTTTCGGCCATGCTGTCGCTCTATGCTTTGTACAAGGTACGGATTCAGAACAACCTGCAGGACGCGATTGTTCTGAACGATGTCAACCTTTTTCTCTTTTTTCTCGCATACGCCTATATCAACAAAAACGACGATTTCGGTCTCATCTGGCTGGTGTTCGTGCCGATGTTCATGATCTCTCTCAACGGTTATCGCAGGGGATTGATCATTACGGCCTTCTTTTACGCCATTCTCTTTCCGATCGCCTATCTCAATATCGGCGTGTGGCAAAACGGGGAGTGGAACCTGCACAGCTTCGTGCGTTTCAGCATGGTTTCGATTTTGATGACCTATGTGGCTTATATCAACGAGATTTCGATTTATAAGACCAACCTCGCGCTCAAACGGATGCGGGAGAAAGAGCGGGAGTACAACGCGTTGCTCGAACAGCTCTCCTACCGGGATGAGTTGACCGGTGTGCGAAACAGGCGGGCCATTCAGGAACTGTTTGAAAAAAATTTCGAACGGGCCCGTACGGACAAACGGTATCGCTTCAGTCTGGTCATGGTGGACATCGACCACTTCAAGCGGATCAACGATACGTACGGTCACCAGCAGGGGGATCGTGTGCTCAAACGTTTTTGTGAAATCATGGAGAGCCGGATTCGCGAGGGAGACATGATGGGGCGATGGGGCGGCGAGGAGTTTTTGATGATCTTCCCCGGATGCGACCTGGAAGACGCCGTCAGGAAAGCGGAAATGTTGAGACAGACGCTCGAAGCCGAAAAAGAGAGCCTTCCCGTTCCCGTGACGGCCAGTTTCGGGGTGACGGAATATCGTCCCGGCGATACGCGGGCGGAGTTGCTGCACCGGGTGGATGAGGCGCTCTACGGCGCCAAGGCGGCGGGACGCAACCGGGTGGAGGCGCTGTAACTATCGGCCGAGCATCTCGATAATCGGTCGGGCCAACGCCAGCGCTTTGGCCCGGTGGGAGAGTTCTCTTTTTATCGCGGGGTCGAGTTCTCCGAGGGTTTGGGTGTATCCTTCGGGAATGAAGATCGGGTCATACCCGAAACCGCCGTCGCCCCGCGGGGTATCGATAATGCTGCCGTGCATCCAGCCGTGGACGACATACTCCCCTTTTGCGCCCACGACGGCGATGGCGGCGGTGTAGAAGGCCGGGGTGGAAACAAATCCCGTCTCTTTAAGTTTGCGGACCAGTTTTTCCAGGTTCTGGCGATCGGTCGCTCCCTCTCCCGCGTAGCGGGCGCTGTAGATACCGGGTTCGTTTTTTAGAAGCGGTACGCTGATGCCGCTGTCGTCGCTGACGACCACGGCGTTGTCGTCATGAAGCGCCTCAAAGACCGTGCGGGCCTTGATCAGGGCGTTGGCGGCGAAGGTGTCGCCGTTTTCCTCGATCTCCAGAGGGCCCAGCAGGTCGGTAAAGGGGATGACCTCCTCATCTTCAAAGAGTTCGCGGATCTCCCTTACTTTACCCTTGTTTGAAGTGGCCAGAATAATTCGCATTCGTTTTCAACCTTTTTTATCATAAGGAGTATAATGTTGAGAAAATTTTACCATAAGGGGTTCTCATGAAAGAGATTTTCCGCAAAGTTCTGCCCCTGAGCCTGATTGTGGCGTTACGCTTTTTCGGGCTCTTTATCGTCCTTTCGGTGTTGTCGCAGTACGCGCTCGGCCTGCCCGGCGGCACGGCGTTTCTGGCCGGGGTGGCCGTGGGCGGCTACGCCCTGACCCAGGCGGTTTTGCAGGTGCCTTTCGGGGTTTTGAGTGATCGGATCGGGCGTAAAAAGACCCTGCTGGTCGGTCTGCTGATCTTTGCCGCCGGTTCCGCGGTGGCGGCGTCGGCCGATACCATCTGGGTACTGCTGTTGGGACGCTTTTTGCAAGGCGCGGGCGCTATCGGTTCGGTGGTGACGGCGATGATCGCCGACCAGGTGCGCGAGGATGAGCGGGCCCACGCCATGGCGGTGATGGGGATGACCATTGCCATGAGTTTCGCCGCGGCGATGATCATCGGCCCTATCGTAGGCGGTCTTTGGAGCGTGAGCGCGCTCTTTTGGCTGACCGCCGCGCTGGCGCTGGCGGCGCTGGCCATTCTCTTTACCGCCGTGCCCGAACCGCCCAAGATCGTGCATAGCTATACCGAAGAGGAGGCGAAGATCAAGCACGTCTTCAAAGACAAAGACCTGGTGCGTATGTACATTACCTTCCTCTTTCACAGCTCCACCATGGCCATCGCCTTTTTCCTCATTCCCATCGTCATGAAACAGAAATTCGGCATGGGGCCCCAGGAGTATTGGAAAGTTTACCTTCCCGCCGTTATTTTCGGCATCGTGGCCATGGGTCCCGCGGCGGTATTCGGCGAAAAGTACGGCAAGGGCAAGGAGGTCTTTTTGGCTTCCATCGCCTTTATCGCCGCCAGCTTCGCCCTGATGGGCTGGAGTTCCAGCGTGCTGTGGTTTGGCGTGGGGGCCACGTTCTTCTTTATCGGTTTCAATATGTTCGAGCCGCTTTTGCAGAGCTTTGTAAGCAAGTTCGCCAAAGTGCACCAAAAGGGCGCGGCGCTGGGCGTGGCCAATACCTTCGCCTATGTGGGCATCTTTATGGGCGGCGCCGCGGGCGGCTGGCTCTATCAGACCTGGGGAGAGGCCGGTGTGGCGATGCTGGTGATCGCCGTCTGCTTCTTCTGGGCGCT
>JAADEJ010000075.1 GCA_013153475.1 Campylobacterota bacterium | reverse complement strand
GAGTGCTTCAAAAACTCGTCAAAATCGAAGGCCGCGTCCATATCGGCCGCGTCGCTGATGGCCCTTAGCACAAAAAAAGGCACGTTCAAATCGTCACACACGCTGGCCACGGCGGCCCCTTCCATCTCGATGGCGTGGGCCTGGAAGGTTTGGCGGATCCACTCTTTACGCTTAGGATCGGCGACAAACTGGTCGCCGGTGGCAATAATCCCGGCTTTAAGCTCGATCCCCTTTTCATCGGCCACCTTCTTGGCCAATACCATCAGCTCCCTATCGGGCTCGACGTAGACTTTGCCTTCGGGCACATACCCGTAAGGATGGCCAAAGGCCGTAATGTCCAGATCGTGCTGACAAAGCTGGGTGGCGGCAATCAGATCGCCGATTTTAAGCGACGGATCAATCGCCCCCGCCACACCCGAAAAGAGCACCATCTCGGCCCCGAACTTCTCAATCAGCGTCGCCGCCGTCAACGCGGCATTTACCTTGCCGATCTTGCTGTAAACCAGCACGATCTTATGACCGCGGTAGTTGATATGATGGTAAGTCCTGCCGGCGTAGCGGACATCTTCGTAGTGGTCGAAGTAGTGGAGCATATCCTCCGCGTCTTTAAGATCCAAAAAGGGCTCCACCTCCTCGACCATGGCGCTGATGATGCCGATAATCATGCCTCCTCTCCCGCGATCTGCTCCACTACGGCATTCAGCGAATCGTAGTCGTTGACATTGAGCGTGGGTTTTTTGGTGGCGCGGCGGTTGAGGCCTTTGAGCACACTGCCGTGGCCAAACTCGATGTAGCGGTCTACCAAATCGTCATTACCGGCGATGGATTGCTTATAAAGCACCGGCATCACCAACTGTTTGCCCAGCAGTTCCAGGGCTTCGGCCTTGGTGTTGTAGGCTTTGGCGGTAACATTGGAAATCACCGGCGCACTGAAGTTATCTTTTAACACACCCTCCAGCGCTTCGGTTAGAGGCGCGACGGCACTCTCAAGCAGAGGACAGTGGCTGGCCACCGACATATTCAAAAGCATCACACGGCGGGCTTTGGCCGCTTTAAGAGGCGCTTCCAGTTCGGCCAGGTCGCTTTTAATGCCGGCAATGACAATCTGCCCCTCGGCGTTGTAGTTGGCGGGCCACACCTTTTTGCCGTTGTCACGCGCCTCCTGGCAGATCGCCTCCACATCCTCGTCGGCCACGCCCAGCACCACCATCATGCCGGCGTCTACCCCTTCGCACGCCTTTTGCATCAGCTCGCCCCTTAGGTGCACCAGCTTCACCGCCTCCAGCCAATCCATCGCCCCCACGCCGGCCAGGGCCGAAAACTCGCCCAACGAGTGGCCCAGCGCAAAGGCGGGCGCCTCACCGATTTTTTCGGCAAAAAGCCGATAGGCCATCATCGAAACCAGCAAAATGGCCGGCTGGGTATATTTGGTCTGCTCCAGCATATCGTTTTGCTCAAAGAGCAGGTAGGCCATATCCACCTTCAACGCATCCGAAGCCGCTTCAAGCATCCGGGCGGCCGTCTGGGAGTGTTCGACAAAAGACTTGCCCATGCCCACGGCCTGGGATCCCTGTCCGGGGAAGAGAAACGCGGTTTTGTTCATCTGTTTTGCTCCTGTTTCGGTAATTGTATTTTTGGGTCACATTATGGCACAAAGGGGCTCAAGGCTCCAGAAAACGGGCCCACTCCCGAATCTTTTTGCGCAGGGTGTTGCGGTTGAGCCCAAAGACTTTCGACATCTTCAACTGACTGCCGTAACGGGCCGTCCCGGCGCGAATCAGCGGGACTTCGTAAAGGTAGAGCATCTTGCGGTAAAGATCCTCCTCCTCGCCCATACGTTCCGCCAGCAAGCGCTCGGTCATCTCCATCAGCTCCTCTTCCGAGACCGCCTTTTTAAGATACTGAAAAACCACCGACCGGCGGAGGGAGTGGGCGTTGGCCGAAAGATCGAACCGTTTGGCATCAAGCGTAAAGCCCTCCTGGGCGCCAAACATACGCAAGGTCTCCTCTTTGAAACGCTCCGCCAACGCCGTCACGTCTTCGGGCCGTTCCCTTAAAGGCGGCAGATAGATTTTGACACTGAAAAACCGCTCCAGCACCTCGTCGGGTTCCTCTTGCGCGATCATCACCGCACGGGTATTCTCTTTTTTCAACGCCGCCAGTACTTTGCCGGGGTGGCGTATCTGTTCAACCAAATCGATCACCAGCGCGTCCTGCTTTTCGATCTGGCTCAACAGATATTCCGTATCGTTTCCGTGAATTACCGGCGCGTCGGGCAAAATAAGGTTGGCAAGCGTATGGCGTCCCGTACCGGACTCACCGTAAACGAGGGTATTGAATTTGAGAGATTTAAGAAGGTTGGCCGACTTCAAAGCCTCCTGAAGAGGCTTTGAGACAGCAATGAAATTAGTGACAGCCACCTGTACCGCAACCGCAACTACCGTGATCGTGCTGTTCTACCTGACCGCTGAGCGACTCGTTGACGGTCGGTTCGCGCACTTCGGCCACGTTGACCGTAAAGAGCAGGTCTTTGCCGGCAAGCGGATGGTTGAAGTCGATGGTGACGTTTTGATCATCAAAGCTTTTGACCACCACCTGAACGGTCTGGCCGTCTTCGCTCTGGCCATACAGCGTCATACCCTCTTGCAGATCAATGCCCGCAAACTGCTCTCTGGGCATGGTTTGCACCGCTTCGGGGTTGTACTCACCGTAGGCTTCGGCGGCAGGCACGAGAATATCGGCGTTCTCTCCCGCTTCCATCCCTTTCATCTGATTCTCAAGACCGGGAATGATCTGTCCTTTACCGGTCATAAAAGAGAGGGGTGCCTGACCCATGTTGCTGTCTACGACTTCGCCGGTTTTGGCGTCTTTGACCTCATAGTGGAAGGATACGACGCTGTTGTCATCGATTTTCATACTGTGTGTTCTCCTTGTAAAAGTGGGGTATGCTACCACACCCCCGGTTGGCGCGCGCTTAAACGCGCGCACCTACTTCAGTTTCGCCAGATAGCTTTTGGCCAACCTGGCCGATTTGGTTTTGGGATAAAGGGCTATGACCGACTGATAAAACTCCCTGGCCTGCTTTTTGTCGCCCAGTCGCTGAAACGACACACCCGTATGAAACAGAAGCGTAGGCATAAAACTGCTCTTGTCATAGAGTGACGCGCTCTTTTTGTAGTAGGCGATGGCGTCTTTGTAGCGTCCCTGCCGATAGGCGATCTCTCCCAGGTAATAGTTGGACGTCGCCGGCTTGTAGTGCTTTTTGATCAGATGCAAAAACCCCCGTTTGGCGTCATCATAATGACCCCGGGCAAACGCCTTTTTGGCTTCGACAAAAATGGACGCGTTCGACTTGCCGGAAAAAGAGGCTTTCTTGGCATACGACTCATAGGACTTTTTGAAATCAAGAAATGCCTTTTCCAGTTGACCGAAGCGCTCTTTGTCCACATACTTGGCATTGATGGAGTCGATCATCGCACCCATCTCGGTCAAAACGTTGCGAATCTGCTCGAAGTTGCGGCTTTGACTTTGGGCCAACTCCTCCAAAGAGCCGTTGATATCCGCCGTCTCTTTCAACGACTGGTCGTACGTGTGCAGTTTCTGGGTCAAACCTTCCAGGATACTTTGCAATCCGTCGATCCGTTCACTGTTACGCTCAATGATCTGCTGTTGTTGAATGACCCGTTTTTGCAGAACCTCAATGGCCCGTTTGTTGGCGAGGATATGCTTTTGATCGTCAGTCAGGCCGTAGGGCTGGGGGCTGTCCAGATTTCCCGCCCCGAAGGCGGAAGGCTCCTGGATAGAGGCCGCGAAAAGCGAAACGGCGGCCAGAGGAAGAAGAAAAAGTCTCATGAAACCGTATTAGGGAAGAAGCTTGAACTCGACCCGGCGGTTTTTGGCCCAACACTCCTGGGTGTGCTCGGTGCAGACGGGGTTGCTCTCACCGTAGCTGACCATCACCATGCGGCTTTCGGGAATCCCTTTAAGCGCCAGGGCGTCGCGTACCGTCTTGGCCCGTTTCAGCCCCAGGGCGTAGTTGTATTCGTCAGTACCCCATTCGTCACAGTTACCCTCAATCTTAACGGTCAGGTCTTTGGCCTCGGGCGACATGAAGAGCTCGGCATCCTCATCCACGTTGGCCTGCTGATCGGGGCGAATGTTGTATTTGTCGAAATCGAAATAGATCTTTTTGGCCGTCGCCTCGATCTCGTGGATTTTGGCCATTTTCGCCTCTTCGGAAGTAAGATTGCTGCTCTCTACGCTTCCTTGAATCGTATCCAGGCCGCCGTCTACGCTGCTGGCCGCACCGTTGGCGCTACCTGCCGCCGCGTTGGCGCCGTTTTGTTGGGTCATATCGACTTCGGGCTCTTTCTGGGAGCATCCTGTCGCGAGCAGTGCCGCGGCTACCGCCAAGATGAAGATATTCTTTTTCATCCACTTTCTCCTTGCAATTTATGGGATATATTTTAGCATAATTATCGTCAACGGATTGTAAACGGGCCGTGCGGCCCGCCATAAAGGAAACTAATGCCGCCTACCAGTCGATGGACTGAATCCGTTTTCCCTTCAACGGGAAAAGATACCCTTCATTGTAATCGAGCCGAATGATACCCAGCGCGCTCTCACCGGCAAAGTGTTTGAGATACATCACCGTCTCGCCATCACGGGAGAATTTGGGGAACTGGTTGACCCCGCTGGCGGTCAGGCGACGGATGTAGTCGCTTCGGGTAGAGATCAGATAGAGATTGAAGGTGTTGCGCCCAAAGGCGTTGTCGGTCTCCCGACTGCTATAAACCACGTAATGGCCGTGGGCGCTACAGGCGTTGTTGTTACGTCCGTGAAAGACCAGTTGGCGCACCCCGCGCCGCCCGATGGTACCCGAGAAGATATTGGGAAAGCCCAGACGGTCGGAGACAAAGACGATCTGCCGTTCATTTTCCAGATATTGGGCCGACACATCAATGCCGCCGTAAAAGGTAACCCTCTGCTTCACGCCGGTACGCAGGTTGTATTCGTAAATATCGGGTTGGCCGCCCGGTGCCATGGTCAGCAGAAGGCGTGAGCCGTCACGGCTGACATCGGAGCAGACCAGCATCCCGTCAGAGCTGAGCACCCGCCGCCGCTTTCCGGTATAGATGTTGTAATAATAGAGCACCGGCCGGTTGCCCAGCCTGGTGTAGTAGATGCCCTTTTGCGCGCCGTCGGCCCATTTGGGGAAGATATTCAATCCGCCGCTAACCAGCCGCTTGCGGTAGGTGAGCGTATAATCGGCAATGAGAATATCGGCCCGACGGGGTGCCACATACTCGCTAAAGACCACGTAACGGCGCATCCACGCAACGGAAGGCATACCCAAAAAGTCGTTCAGGTCGATTACCGCCTGATGGATCAAAAAGGGGTAGCGTGCCCGGTTGGCCACCTTGTAACTGCGCTCGTAAACGGGGCGTGAGGAGGGCATTTTAAAGAGCTTGACATCCATATAGAGTTGCTGGCGATCCGCCTCTTTGAAACGGTAGCGCAGTACATAGTCGTTGGACTTGAGCATCGGATCGACCAGCGTATTGTAGCCGGCAAAGCGGCGGGTATCGTCCACTTTAAAGTGGGCCGTCACTTTCAGGTCGCCGATTAAGAGTTTAAAAAGCTTAATACGGGTGGTTTCATTCCCGAAAATCGAACTGTCCTCCACGGCGATGTGGGGACGGTTATCCGCCGACTTGACAATCTCCAGCGTCGCGTCCGACGCCATCAAAGAAAGCGCGGCAAAAAGCATGACAAAAAAACGTTTCACACCTACTCCTTGGCTTTGAATTCAACATCGATGACCAGCTCTTTCCCCTTCTTGTGCGGAGGAAAGCCCATGCGTTGCATGGCGTCGAGGTATTCTATCAGGCTCTCATTGAAGCCTTGATTATCCGACGGGACTACCACACGATAGCGGAAGGTGCCGTCGGGACGGATACGGAACCGAACCGTCGCCTTGAGGCCGGCATAGAGCGGATCGGGTTGCCATGAACCGTACAACCGCTTGTAAAGCTTGCTCATATAAGCGTCCACCTCGCCCTGCCCGCCGGATCGGCTGGAGATTTTGATGTCGGTATCGAGTTTGATCTTCTCCAGCAATTTTTTTGCGCTGGGACGCGGCGCGTTTTGGGAAGGGGCGCTTTTGGGTTTGTAGCGAATCTTCGGGGCGTTGGCCAGGCGGGCGGGCCGGGATGTCTCAACCGGCTGTTTGACCTTGACGCCCTTAAAAAGCGAAGCGATGGCCCTGGGGCGGTTTTGGGGAGCGGGCTTTGAATGTGCCGGTTTGGTTGCCGCCGGGGTTTTGGGCTTGGGTTGGGGAGTCGGTTTGGTCTCTTTTTTGGGCGTTTCAGGCCGTTTGGGTACCGGCTTGGGCCGAGTAGGCGGCGCCTGCATAATGGAGACTTCAATGCTCTCGCTCTGTTTGGGGACATAGCGTTTTTTATGGGATCGGTCATTGAAAAATAGAAACAGGAGCGTCAACAACGCGCCGTAAAAAACCAGCGCGCTCACACCGCCCAGGAGGAAATAGGTACCGCGCTTATCCATCGGTGACCAGGGAGACCTTGCCAAAACCCGCCTCTTTGACGGTCTTTAGCAAAAACATCACATCTTTGTAAGCCAGCCGCTCATCGGCGCGAATATAGACGGGAATGGACTTGTCAAGGCTTTGCGTCTGGAGCAAAAAGCCGTCGGGGAAAGAGAGTTTGTCAAACCGCTTTTTCATAAACCGTATCACCCCTTTGCGATCCATGGAAATTTCAATCGATTTGACCTTCTGTAGGGTTCTGGTTTTGGAACCTTTGGGAAGCGTAATGTTCTCTTCATAGATGATAGTGGGGGCCGTGACCATCAAAATGGCCATCAGCACCAGCATAATATCCACCAACGGCGTGATATTTAGATCGGGCTTCTCATCCCACTCGTAACTCATGCGTCCCCGCCCCTGTGATGGCCAAGCATCAGGTCTTTTTCCATCGCCACGACGGTCGTCAGCTCATAGGCTCGCCGCTTGAGCATCAGGTGAAAACTGTAGGCAAAAACCGCCACGAAGATACCCGCGGCCGTCGCCACCAGCGCCTCACTGATCGCCGGCGCCACCACGCTTAACGTGGCGCTTTTGCGCTCTCCAAGCCCCGCAAAGGCTTCCAGAATGGAGATAACCGTACCAAACAACCCGATAAAGGGAGAGGTACTCGCCACCAAAGAAAGAAGCGTCAACCCTTTGGTCGCCTCCCTGGTCGCGGCGTATTCACACATCTGAAGCAAACGGTCGTTGACACGGCTCTCTTTTAGGCAGGGGAAAAGAATGGACTGCTGGGTTACACGGCCCGCACCCATATGCAGATGCTCCATGGAGGCGCGCTCCCTGGCAAGCCAGCGTCCCAGATAGAGATAGCGGTAAACAAACGTCCAGACAATCAGAAAGAGGTAAAACGAAAGAAGCCCCAGCACGAATAACGTGATGGGGCTACTGCGGTCCACATAACCGGCAATGATGTCGATCATGGATCAGAATCTTGTTTTGGCGGCCGATTCGACTCTGGCTTCGACGTTGGCAATGGCGAAATCGGAGTTGCTTGCTTTTTGCACCAGCTCCTTGGCCTCTTTGATCGCCTGGGCGATCTCGCTCTCGTTCTCGCCCACGATCGGCACCGCTCCCTCGACCACGACCAGGGTTTTCTCTTCGTCAACCTTGACATAACCTGAGTCGATGACAATCGACTCCACGCCGCCGTCGACCTTTTCGATCTCGATCACACCGGCATCAAGCAGAGAAACCAACGAAGCGTGTTCGGGCAGAACGCCAAACTCCCCTTCCGCTCCGGGAAAGGTAGCCGATTTGACATCTCCGTTGAAAATCTCGCCGTGAGGCGTTACGATTTCCAGTTTCATTGTACTCATATTTGTCCTTTAGTCAGCCGTCTCCCAAGAGGCGAACCCCTTAGGACGCTTTGGCTTTGAGCTTCTCAGCCTTCTCGATCGCCTCTTCGATGCTGCCGACCATATAGAACGCGTTTTCGGGCAGATCATCATAGTCGCCCTCAAGCAGGCCTTTGAAGCCCTTGATGGTCTCTTCGAGAGTCACATACTTTCCGGGGCTGCCGGTAAAGACTTCCGCGACGAAGAAGGGTTGAGAGAGGAAGCGCTCGATTTTCCGCGCGCGCTCGACCACTTTCTTATCCTCTTCGCTCAGCTCATCCATACCAAGAATCGCGATAATATCCTGCAGGTCTTTATACTTTTGCAGGACGCTTTGAACGCCGCGGGCTACCTGATAATGCTCTTCGCCGATGATGGCGGGGTCAAGCATCCGGCTGGTAGAATCAAGCGGGTCAACCGCGGGGTAGATACCCTTTTCAGCAATCTTCCGGTTCAAAACGGTCGTGGCGTCAAGGTGCGCGAAGACCGAAGCGGGCGCGGGGTCGGTCAAGTCGTCCGCAGGTACGTAAACCGCCTGAACGGAGGTAATGGAACCTTTGGTAGTCGAGGTAATCCGCTCCTGGAGCTGTCCCATCTCGCGGGCCAGCGTGGGCTGATAACCGACCGCTGAAGGAATCCGACCCAAAAGTGCGGACATTTCCGATCCGGCCTGGGCGTAGCGGAAGATGTTGTCAATGAACATCAAAACGTCCAGACCCATTTCGTCACGGAAATACTCGGCCATGGTCAGACCGGTCAGGGCGATACGGTTACGTGCTCCCGGGGGCTCGTTCATCTGGCCGTAGCAGAGGGCGACTTTATCCAATACGTTGGACTCTTTCATCTCGTTGTAGAGGTCGTTACCTTCACGGGTCCGCTCACCGACGCCCGCGAAAACGGAGTAACCGCTGTGTTTGAAGGCGACGTTGTGAATGAGCTCCATAATAATAACGGTTTTACCGACACCCGCACCGCCGAAGAGGCCGACTTTACCACCTTTGGCGTAGGGGGCCAGCAGGTCGACAACCTTGATACCGGTCTCAAAGATCTCCTGCTTGGTGCTTTGATCTTCAAAGGCCGGCGGATCGCGGTGGATGCTCCAGTAGGTTTTGGCTTTGAGCTCTTCGCCTTCGTCAATGGTCTCACCGATGACGTTGAAGATACGTCCCAGAACCTCTTCACCGACGGGAACTTTGATAGCGTCACCGGTAGCGACCACATCCATACCGCGTACCAGACCCTCACTCATATCCATGGCGATGGTGCGCACGCGATTGTCACCGATGTGGCTGGCGACTTCAAGAACCAGACGTTTTTTCTGGCCGTCAAGTTCGTAGTTGACTTCCAGCGCTTCGTTGATCGCCGGAAGGTAGTCTTCGAAATCGACGTCGACGACCGGGCCGATAACCTGTACAATTTTACCAGTCTTGCCTGACATTCCTTCTCCTTCTTTTATTTCAATGCTTCCATACCGCTGATGATCTCGATCAGTTCGGTAGTAATAGATTCCTGACGCGCTTTGTTATAGGCGATGGTCAGTTCGTTCACCCGCTCGGAAGCGTTTTTGGTGGCGTTGTCCATGGCCTGCATCCGGGCGCTGTGCTCGGCGGCCAGAGAGTCAATGAGGCCGTAATACATACTGTATTCGCAGTATTTGCGAAGCAGCGTATTGAGCAGCGCTTCCTGCTCTTCCGGCTCATACTCGATATTGGACTTGAGCTCTTTGGCTTCAACGGTACTGATATCGACGGGCAGAAGCTGCAATACCTTCTGCTCCTGTGTCAGCATATTCTTGAAACCGTTATAGATCAAAATCACTCTGTCTGTTTTGCCTTCGGCAAAGTCCATCAGTGATTTGTCCATAAACTCGGCCGCCTGCTTGTAATCGGGCGATGCGCTCAAACCGATCACTTCATCGATCATTTCGATGCCGTTGTACTTGAGAAAATCGATCGCTTTGCGTCCCACGACACGCAGGCGTACGGCGACTTTTTTCTCTTTGTACTCGCGGAGCATCCTGAGCGTCGTTTTGAGCGTTGTGATGTTGAAACCGCCGCAAAGACCCTTGTCGGCGGTGACTACGATAATATCAACGGTTCGCACCGGCAGATCGGCCTGAACGAACCGGCTGTCACTGCCGCCGACTTTACTGGTGTTGATCTCGTAGGCGATCTCGCTCACCAGCTCATCGAGCTTCTGTGCGTAAACACGTGAGCGTTTCGCCAGCTCTTCGGCTCTTTTGAGCTTGGCCTGCGATACAAGCTTCATGGCTCGCGTCGTCTTCTGGGTTCCTTTGACGCTGTTGATCTGAAGCTTAATCTCTTTCAAGTTTGCCATGATGGATCCTTAGCTTAGGCGCTGAATGAGGTTTTGAACTCGTCCAGGGCCTTTTTCATCAGCTCTTCGACTTCGTCGTCGATCTTTTTCTTCTCACGAATCTGCTCGAAGACTTCGGGGAAGTTGGCTTCCACGAAGGGATAGAGCTCCGCTTCGAATTTGGTGACGGCGGAAACCGGAATATCGTCCAGGTAGCCGTTGGCACCTGCGTAGATCATCAGAATCTGTTTCTCGACCGCCAGCGGGCTGTAAGGAGGCTGTTTCAGTACTTCAACCATCCGCGCACCGCGCTCGAGCTGGGCGCGGGTGGCGTCGTCAAGGTCGGACGCAAACTGCGCGAACGCCTCCAGTTCGCGGTACTGCGCCAGGTCAAGACGCAGGGTACCGGAAACCTGTTTCATCGCTTTGATCTGCGCGGCACCGCCGACGCGGGAGACGGAGATACCGACGTTGATAGCCGGGCGGATACCGCTGTTGAAGAGGTTGGTCTCCAGGAAGATCTGACCGTCGGTAATGGAGATAACGTTGGTGGGAATATAGGCCGAAACGTCACCCGCCTGGGTTTCGATGATAGGCAGAGCGGTCAAAGAGCCGGCACCCAGGTCATCACTCAGTTTCGCCGCGCGCTCAAGCAGGCGTGAATGCAGGTAGAAAACGTCACCGGGGAACGCCTCACGGCCCGGAGGACGGCGAAGAATCAGAGACATTTCGCGATAGGCCACGGCGTGCTTGCTCAGGTCATCGTAGATAATCAGGGCATGCTGACCGTTGTCACGGAAATACTCACCCATAGTCACACCCGCGTAGGGAGCGAGGAACTGGAGCGCGGCAGACTCGGACGCGCCGGCGTTAACGACAATGGTGTAGTCCATGGCGCCGTGCTCTTCGAGTTTGCGCACGATGGAGGCGACGGTGGATTGTTTCTGACCGACCGCGACATAGATACAGACGACATCCTGACCTTTTTGGTTGATGATGGTATCGATGGCGACGGTGGTTTTACCGGTCTGGCGGTCACCGATGATCAGCTCCCGCTGGCCGCGTCCGATCGGCACCAGGGCGTCGATCGCCTTGATACCGGTTTGCAGAGGCTCATGTACCGATTTACGGGCCATGATGCCGGGGGCTTTCTCTTCAACGAAGCGGTACTCTTTGGCTTCAATCGGCCCTTTGCCGTCAATCGGCTCACCCAGCGCGTTGACCACACGGCCCACAATCTCTTTACCGACGGGCACTTTGAGAAGCTGGCCAAGACGCTTGACGCTCATCCCTTCGCGAACGCCCAGGCCTTTGCCGAGAATAACGACACCCACGCTGGACTCTTCGAGGTTGAGCACCATACCGCGCTCACCGTCTTCGAACTCGACCATCTCGCCCGCCATGACGTTATTGAGTCCGAAGACCTGCGCGATTCCGTCAGCGACGCTGACAACTTTACCTGTTTCGTCAATGTCGACGCTCAGTTCGAAGTTCTCAATCCGCTCTTTGATAATGGAGCTGATTTCATCTGCTTGAAGTTTAGACACTTCCGATCTCCTTTCTTTTGTTTACAAAGCTTTTAGAATGTGACTGATCATGTCGGAGGCGACACGCTCTTTGGAGAAACTGGCTTCCAGCCCCAGATCCTCTATGGAGACGCGGATGCCGTCCCGATCGCTTTTGACCGGATGCAAAACCACCGTCGCGTCCACATATTTGGAGAGAGACTTTTCCAGTTCGCCCAACAGTTTTTTCTCAATCGGTTTACTGCTCTCTACCACTCCTTCATAGCGGTTGGCGCGGCGTTGCAGCTCTTTTTGCAGAAGTGCCGAAATTTCGGGAATCAGATCAAAACGGTTATGCAACCCGAGGGTCTTGACAAAGTTGACCAGTTTCTTGTCCGCTTTTTTCCCGAGCAGGCCAATCATCAGCTCCTCTTTTTTCCCTTTGGAAACCTCGGGAGAGGCGATGATGGCGGCAAGCTTCTCATCATTGAACGCTTCGGCGATCTGCTTCAGCACGCCCGCAACGCTCTCGATCTTCTTTCCGCCAACGGCTTCCACCAGCCCTTTGACATATTTTTTTGCGATCAACTGCTCCATCTTATGCCACCTTCTTCATGATGAGATTGACAAATTTCTTCTCATCCATACCGATCGCGTCACCCTTGTAGAGCTCCGCCAGCACCTCTTCGACGGTCTTGCGAACCATCTGGCGCTTCTCGACTTCCATTTTCTCTTCCTGGAGCTTCTCAAGGTTTTCCAGCTCGGCTTTGAGCTGTTCATCCAGTTTTTTGGCTAGAAGCTGGGCCTCTTTTTTGGCGGATTCAATAATCTCTTCCGCCGTTTTCTGCGCATTCTCATAAGCCGCCTCAGCCTCTTCTTTGGCTTTTTTGGTCTCTTTCAGACGCTTTTGTACTTCGTCAAGCCGCTCCGCGATCTCTTCGGTCCGACCGGTAAAAAACTTCTTGATCGGTTCGGCGACAAAATACCACGCAATACCGACAAAAATGATGAAGTTGACCAGACGGGGAACGAAATCGGTGCCGCCTTCGGCCGCTTCATGGCCCGACGCCAGCAACGAAGCGGGAATGAGAAGCGCGAACATCCACCACATTTTTCTCACACTCTCTCCTTTAGATCTGACTGAATTTCGCTTTCAGCGACTCTTTGAAAAGCGGCATCTGTGAAAGCAGCTCGCTTTTCAGTTTCGCCTCCTCGCCTTTCAGCTCCTCGAGGAACGCCTCGTAGCGCTTCTCCAGCTCCTCTTTTTTGCTCTCCAGTTTACTCTGGGCAAGCAGTTTGGACTCTTCGATCGTCTTGGCTCGCAATGCCGCCGCCTCGTTCTTGGCGTTGGCGATCACCTCTTCGGCTTTGGCACGAAGCTCGTCGATCTCCTGGGTATTGGAACTGACGTTCTCAAGATCCCTGCGAATGTTTTTGTCCCGCTCGTCCATGAACCTGAGCAACGGCTGGTAAAGCCAGCTGTTGAGCAGCATCAGCAGCACGAGAAAGACCACCGCCACAAGAAGCATCAGGGATACGTGTATATCCAGCATGCTCTACGCTCCTTTCCTAAAATTGGGCAATCTTATCACATCTATCCAAAATTCCAAATTAAGAAAATGGCCTCCAAACGCCCGTTTTGGTGGGCCAAAACCTACCTATTGCGGGTAAAACTCTGAATAAAACGCTTCAGTTCCTCCTCGTTTTCAAAGTGAACTTCTACGCGATTTTCTTTCACTTTGATACGAAAAGGAACATTCTCCTCGATCAGGTTTCGATAGGGAGTGAGATCAAACCCGGTCTCTTTGCGCCTGGGCCGATTCTCTTTGCGCTCCCCTTTTTTCATCCCCGCCACCAGCTCTTCGGTCTGGCGGACATTGAGCTTTTGCCCGATGATGGTGTCGCAGACAATTTTCTGATCCCGTTCCGGAAGCGTCACCAGGCTTTTGGCGTGTCCCTGGCTGATCGCGCCGGCGGCCACTTTCTGCTGGACGTAGTCGCTGAGTTGAAGCAGTCGCATGGTATTGGCGATCTGGCTTCTGCTTTTGTGAACGATGCCCGCCAGCTCCTCCTGGGTGATGCCGTACTCTTCAATCAACTCTTTATAGGAGTGGGCCAGTTCCACGGGATTGAGGGCCTCACGCTGAATGTTCTCGATAAGCGCCAACTCCCGAAAGCGGCTCTCTTCAATCTCCGCCACCACGGCGCGAATTGTCTCCAGCCCCGCCTCCCGGCTGGCCCGCACCCGCCGTTCACCGGCAATGAGCATATACCCCTCATCCCGCTCGATCACCACGACCGGTTGCAAAAGGCCGTGCCGTTTGATCGACTCCGCCAACTCGGCGATCGCGTTTTCGTCAAAATGGGTACGGGGCTGGTAGGGGTTGGGGACAATATCATCCAGCGGAATCTCGACAATCCGCTCGCCCACCTCCTCTTTGCCCGCTTCCAATTCGTTCTCGTAGGCTTCCGCCACTTCACCCAAAATGGCGCCAAGCCCCCGTCCCAGTGAGCGGTTTTTCTCTTTTTTGCCCATTTCGGCCCCCTTAACTGGCCAAAATGGCCTGCGCGAGATTCTGGTAAGCCTGTGAACCGGTCGATTTGACATCATATAAAATCACGGGCTTTCCGAAACTGGGGCTCTCGGCCAGCTTGACGTTTCTGGGCACCACGATGAACTTGTCGTTTTCCGATTTGAAAAGCTTGGTGCCGAAATGTTGCCGAAGATCGGCCAGAACCTGCTTGGAGAGGTTGTTCTGTTTGCTGTACATGGTGGGCAAAAACCCTTTGATCTTGAGCTTGGGGTTGATGGTCTTTTTGATCAGCCGAATGGTGTTGAGCAGTTGCGCCAACCCCTCCAGGGCGAAAAACTCGCACTGAATGGGGATAATGACCGAATGGGCGGCGCTGAGGGCGTTAATGGTAATGGGCCCCAACGCCGGCGGCGAGTCGATGATGATATAGTCGTACTGCTTTTTAACCTCATCTATTTTACGCTTAAGCACCAATTCCCGCCCTTTGCGGTTCTCGCTGTCGTAAAACTCTTTTTCCACCCCCACAAGCCCGATATTGGAGGGCACAAGGTGTAGGGTGGGCAGGGTGGTTTTAAGAATCGTATCACTGATCTTTTTGGCGCCGATTAGCACGTGGTAGATATTGTACTCATAATCGTTACGGTGAAAACCGAGGCTGGTGGTGGCGTTGGCCTGCGGATCGGCGTCAATAAGCAGGACACGTTTTTCGGCCACCGCAAGCGAAGCGGCCAGGTTGACGGCGGTGGTGGTTTTGCCCACCCCGCCTTTTTGGTTGGCTATGGTAATGATTTCGCTCATCGTAAACTGACTACCCTCTTCTCTCCAATCATCAACGATCCGTCGCTCTGGAGGACGGCACCCCTTAAATCCGCGGTTTGATTTCCAATATGCGTATAAAAAGATTTGCTTCTGCCGAATTCTAAACTATAGTTGCTAAAAATCTGCTTCCATGACGGCGGCGTTTGGAGCCGTCCAAGAAAGCGCTCAAGCAGAGTTTGCGCGCGCCAACGCCCCGGAATAACGGCAAAATCGGGCGGCGCACTGCGCAAATTGACCCCGATGCCGACAATAAAAATCTCCCCTTTTTTCGTCGTCACGCACCCTCCGGCCTTTTTGTCTCCCACATACAGATCATTGGGCCATTTAAGCCAAAGATCCGCCCCCTTTTCGGCCAAAATCTCTTTTATCAGATACATAAAATAGATGGAAACAGCCGTTAACGGCAGGTCTTGGGGCAGGGATTTTCGCCCAAGCGCGAAGGAAGCGAAAAAGTTGCCGGGCTCCCCGATCCAGCGGTTGTTTCTACTGCCGATGCCGTTGGTTTGCGCTTCGGCGATTACGGCGCAGGGGATTTCGACCTCCCTTTTTTCGACCCGCTCGATCAGCCAGCGCTGGGTGGAAGGGAGGCTTTTAAACGAGTAGATCCGCAACGCCGAGCCTTTTGCCGCGAATGTAGGCGGTCGCGTCCATAGGCTTTTTGGAGGGGGGCTGAACCCGCAAAAGCTTCACGGCCCCGCGACCGCAGGCGACCGTCACCCCCTCTTCGTCGATCGCCGTAATCTCTCCGGGCTCCCCCTCGCCGACGGCGGGCTTTAGCTCCAAAAGCTTCAGACCGCTATTTAGATAGATACCCGGCCACCCTTCATAGGCGCGAAAACGGTTGAATATCTCGTCGGCAGGCAGGTCAAAGCCCACCAATCCGTCGGCGCGGGTAATCTTGCGACAATAGGTGGCGTCGGCGTCACACTGAGGTAGCGGTGAAATAGCAGAAAAACGGCGCAAAACCCGGGGTGTTAGCGCTGACGCCTCGTCGGCCAAAAGGGCAAAAAGGTCGTTTTTTCTCGTCGTCGGCGCAATCGGTACCACCCGCCACGCCAGCACGGGGCCGCTGTCTAACCCCTCTTCCATCAGCATAGCCGTCACGCCCGTGACCTCATCACCGTGCAGTAGCGCCTCCTGAATGGGACTGGCGCCCCGATATTTGGGAAGCAAAGAGGCATGAAGGTTAATGCACGGCGCAATATCAAGGATTTGTCGCGGCAAAATCTGCCCGTAAGCGGCCACGACAATAAAATCGGGCACGTATTTCGCGATGGTTTCGGCGACCCCTTCGGTTTTGAGCGAAAGGGGCTGATGCACTGGCAGGCCCGCCCCCTCGGCCGTCACTTTCACCGGCGGCGGGGTCAGCACCTTTTTGCGCCCCACCGGCCGATCGGGCTGGGTATAGACGGCGACCACTTCCATATCTTCCTGCGCCAACAGGCTCTTTAAGATGGTGTCGGCGTAATCGGGCGTTCCCATGTAAACAATGCGAATCTTCTTCAATTCTTTATTCTCCATTCTCCATTAAATGCGCTTTGTCCCTTCGGCTTGCATTATTGTCTCAAACGCCTTGGCCTCGGCTTCGGCCTTTTTGCGCTTTTTCTCCTCCTCTTCGCGCTTTTTTTGCGCGTCGCTTAGCTCTTTTTTAATGGTAGAGAGTTTGGCTTTGAGGCTATCGTCCACGGCCATACCTCCTGTATAGATAGATCGCTCCCAATAACGCCGCCAACATACCCAACACCTGGGCCCAGGCGGCGAGATGGAGGCTTTTTCCCAACATTTCGTTATGTTTTTTTCTATCGATCTCAACCCCGCCGATCTCGGCGATATGGTGCAAAAGATCGATCGCTGTGCTTCCTTCGGGGATGCTTTTATGACACGCCAGGCAGGCCCCGCGCCGATCGAGTTTGGCCCGCTGGGCGTTGCTTAACGGCCCGGCCAGGTTCCAGTGATTATCCACCGTCTGCAAAGGGGTGCCGTTTTCGTCCACGAAGCGGCTCCAATCATGGTTGAAGTTTTCGATTTTGGGCTTTTGCACCGTCGTTCGCGCCGGAATCACCCGCCCATCGGCGGTTTTGAGATCGACGATAAAATCGCTACCCATATCGCCCCACACCTTGCCCCCCTCTATCCCGTATCCCATCGCCGCCGGGTTACCGTGACAGCTCTCGCAACTTCTGGCCTCTTTTTGCACCGTATGCGAATGGGTCGCGGCCATCACGATGCCGGGCAGGGTGCGGTTGGATTCGGGATGTTTGTAATCGGGCATCATAAAGACATGGTTTTTCAGCAAAGCCTTGCCCTCTTTGCCAATCACCGTCAGCACCACCTGGCATCCCGGCATGGCGGGCGATACACGCCCCTCGCCGTTTTGCACCAGCGGCGGGTTTTCCCAGCGCAGATAACTGCGGGTTTCGGTCACTTTACCGGGTATCAGATGATCGCGCAGAGTGCCCCGCTTCATGGCGTCTGTGCCGTGAATATCGCGATCGTGCGCCGCCGAAAGCCAATCGACCCCCTTGCGATCGCCGCTGTAATCGACCTTGACGTGACAACCGTAGCACTGCGGCGCCCACGTATCGTGACAACTGTAACACTCCATACGGTCGTTATGCGCTTTGATGCCGTCCATCGCCACCAGCCCCTCTTTGGAGAGCTTGCCCAGGGCTTTGAGTTTTTTAAGGGGCTTCAAACGAATCGTTTTGCCGCTTGCCAGATAAACCACAACCTCGTCGCCCTCTTTGACGACGTTTTTGTAAGGATTGCCCCGCGCGGTGAGCAGGTAGCCATCCTGTTTGTCGTAGGTGGTCCCTTTTTTAAGATACTCGGGCAGGCTTTGCACAACGCCCCGGGGCTTGCCCGACGCGGGTTTGGTCTCAAACTCATCGCTATACCCCAAAGGCAGTTCCCACGGGTAGCGTTTGGTCGTGCCGTGGCAATCCTGGCATTCGATCTCCACCGGCCCCAGGGTCGCGCCTGATAAAAAGCCGTCGCCGTGCAGGTCGCGGGTGGTGTGGCAGTCCTGGCAGAGCATCCCCTTTTTCATATGGACATCGGCTTTAAGATGCAGGTAGTGCTTGGTATGAAGTTTGGGCTGGGGGTTGCCCTTTTCGTCATAGGTGGGGTTGTAGGCGGTCTCCATCAACCCCTCAAAACTAACGCCGATGCGCTTGCCCCGGTTGTGGCAGGTGGCACAGGTCTCCACCGGCACGCCGGTATAGCTAAGACCGTGTACCGTTACTTTGGCGTTGCGGGAGCTTTGGATCCTGTGCACCAGCAGGTGGCCGGGACGGTTTTTGGGAATCGTCGGATCGTCTCCTTCGTAAAAGCCGTCGTTGGAATAGGGAATATGGCAGCTACTGCACCCCATCCCCCGGTAATCGCCCCGTTTTTGCCGCCCTTTGGCGCCGGTATGGCAACGCAGGCACTCCTGGCGCAGGTAGGTATAGGCCGCCAGCTTGGGGTTTTTCTCCACCTCCTCGGGGGTGGGAGCGGGGGGGAGCTCTTTCATCTTTTCGGGAAAGACCTGGGGATTGAGCTTGGAGAGTTTTGCCATATATTTGCGGTATATTTTACTGCCCAGCCGCTTGTGGGGGTCGTCGGGATTTTTCGTATCGTAGTTGCCCACGTCGTGCCGATACCCCTCCAACCCGCCAAAGCTGTAAAGCGTGCCGTGGATTTTGCCCTGCTCGGTCATCATCAGGCTGTTAAACTGCGCTGTAACCTGCTCTTTGTGGCACATCCCGCAGGTGTTTTGATTAATCCACGCGCTTCCGGGGTCGGGATAGAAGGCTTTGGGGCCTTCATAGGCCTGAAAATAGCGCGGCGCGCCGTGATGGGCATCTTCTTTGGTTTTGGCCTTCGCATTGCCGCCGTGACAGACGACGCAGGTATTGTCACCGACACCGGCTTTTTGAGCCAGTTTGGCGATCGCTTTGGCCATGCCGGTATGGGGTTCTCGAATGGATTCGATACCCTTATGACAATCCAAACAGTTATTGGCCACCGCCAAAACCGCTAACGTGACGATCCAAAAAACCGCGCGCACCACGCCTCCCCTTTGCCTTTTTGGCAAAGTCTAACATAGGGGGCTTGAAACTACCCTTCCATCTCGTCAAGGACCACGCCGATAATGTCGGTCATGGTTAAAATCCCGTGCAACTCATTGTCATCAATAACCAGTAACCGCTTGATGGAGTTTTGCACCATCATCCGCGCGGCGTACTTCATCTCCAGACGGCGTGAAACAGAGATGGCCGGAGAATTCATAATATCGTAAACATTGAGCAGATCGATATCGCCGTCTTCGGCCACAACGGCCTGGAGAATGTTTTTAAAGGTCACCAGACCGTAAGCGCCGTGCTCACCGCTTTTTTCCACGATCACCGCCTTGACCTTGTGCTTTTTCATCAGCTCCAACGCCTCACGCACGGACGCCATGGGGCTGACCCGTACCAGCTTCTCTTTGGGAGTCATCACCTCTTCTACCAGCATCTTCTCTCCTTACAGCAGGTGTTTGATCTCGTCTTCAAATTTTTGAAGCTCCTCCACATTGAGCCCCACCACATGATCAAGCGGCATGATATAGGCCATGGCAAGATTGTCGGGCCGCTCCATTTGCAGGGCCTCGGCCAGCGCCTTCATCACCCGCATACTAAGCCGTTTGGGCAGGACAAAGTGCAACATGGTGATATTCTCTTCCAAAGAGAGGCCAAAAAATATCTTTCTCTCTTTAAGGCCAAGGTTGCGCCCGTGCACCAGTGTGACGGCCCCCGCGCCGGCCTTTTTGGCGACTTCAATGGCCTCCTCTTCCCGCTCTTCGGGCACCACGGCCACAAGCGCGACAAATTTCATGAGCGTGCCTCCTTTTTGGCAAGATAATCGGCGTAGATCCCGTATCCCATCACGGTCATCATGGGAAAGAGCGACGCGAAGGCGATGAGCCCGAAACCGTCCACCAACGGGTCGCGTCCTTCCATGTTTTCGGCCAGTCCCAGCCCCAGCGCCGCCACCAGCGGCACGGTGACGGTGGAGGTGGTCACCCCGCCGCTGTCATAGGCGATAGGAATGATATAACGGGGCGCGAACCAGGTTTGCGCTATTACCACACCATACCCTACAATAATATAATAGTGCAAAGGATCACCCGCCACAATACGGTAGGCCCCCAGGGCGATCCCAATCGCCACCCCCAACGCCACCGCCACCCGTAGGACAAAATCGTCGATATGGCCCTCACTCACCTCTTTGGCCTTGATGGCGATGGCCAAAAGCGAGGGCTCGGCCATGGTAGTCGAAAAGCCGATAAGAAAGGCAAACAGATAGATCAGCCAAACCTTTTGCATGGCCGTCAATTGAAAGGCGATCGTCTCACCGATGGGGAAAAGCCCCATCTCAAGACCCAAAATAAAGGCGTAAAGCCCCAAAATCACCAACACGATACCGACACTGATTTTTCGCAAGTGGGGAACGGGTTTTTTGATGATGAGATATTGAAAAAAGAAGATCACCGCCAAAATGGGCGC
>JAADEJ010000066.1 GCA_013153475.1 Campylobacterota bacterium | reverse complement strand
GTGGCGTCGGTGATGGCGCTGGTGCACGACGTCTCCATCGCCATGGGGGCCATTGTGCTCTTTAACGTGGAAGTCAACCTGGACATCCTGGCCGCGCTTTTGACGATTCTGGGCTATTCGCTCAACGACACCATTATCGTCTTTGACCGGATCAGGGAGGGACTGACCACCGTGCGTAGCCCCAAACTGGCCGATATTATCGACGAGTCGGTCACCCGTACGCTCTCGCGTACCACGCTGACGTCGCTGACTACTTTCTTCGTGGTCTTGACCCTTTTCCTGATGGGCGGCGAGATTATCCACGGGTTCAGCTTTACCCTTTTGGTGGGTATCGTGGTGGGAACCTACAGCTCCATCTTCATCGCGTCGCCGCTTTTGATGATGATGGGCTTTGACGTGCAAAAATATCGCCAAAAACTGGCTGAGAAGAAAAAACGCGAAGCCGAAAAAGAGAAGCTCCGCGCCATGTACGAACAAGGTACGGTTTGACGGGCTTTGGCCCGGCAAACCTCAGGTAAAAGATAAAAAGTAAAAGGTTTGGATGGCGCTTCGCGCCTTTCCATAAATGTGTCCGCCGAAGGCGGCCGACCGAACCTTTTACTTTTTACCTTTAACCTTTTATCTAAAAAGAGTATAACCCATGAAATACATCCCTTCTGACATTGAAGCCAAGTGGCAAAAGTATTGGGACGAGCAAAAGAGTTTTGAGCCCGAAAGCGGGCACGAGAAGCCCAAGAAGTATATTCTTAGTATGTTTCCCTATCCCAGCGGGCGGATTCACATGGGGCACGTGCGCAATTACGCCATCGGCGACGCGCTGGCGCGTTATTGGCGCAAGCGGGGCGTCAATGTTTTGCACCCCATCGGCTGGGACAGCTTCGGGATGCCCGCCGAAAACGCGGCGATCAAGCACAAGCTTCATCCCAAGAAGTGGACCTATGACAACATCGCCTATATGCGCAAAGAGCTCTCAGCCCTGGGCCTTAGCTTTTCCAGGAGTCGGGAGTTTGCCACCTCCGATCCCCTGTATACCCGTTGGGAGCAGAAGTTTTTGATTGAGCTGTACGAAAAGGGTCTGCTCTACCGGGAGTCCACCAAGGTCAACTGGTGCGAGAGTTGTCATACGGTGTTGGCCAACGAGCAGGTTGAGGAGGGGCGTTGCTGGCGGTGTGATAGTGAAGTGATCCAAAAAGAGATGCCCGGCTACTACCTGGATATTCTTAGCTACGCCGACGAACTGCTGGAGGATCTAAAAAAACTGGAGGGCAAGTGGCCCCAGCAGGTGCTGACGATGCAGAGCAACTGGATCGGCAGGTCTCAGGGGTTGGCCTTTACGTTTGAACTGAGCGAAGCGAGCCGGGCGAAGCTGGGCGGCGCTTTTGAGGGGTTTGAGGTCTTTACCACCCGTCCCGATACGATCTTTGGCGTCACCTACGCCGCTTTGGCGCCCGAGCATCCGATTGTCAAAGCGCTGATTGAAAAAGGGGCGCTGGATGAGGAGACGGCCAAGCGAATCACCGCTATCGCCAACATGAGCGAGGTGGAGCGGGCCAAGCAGGAGAAGGAGGGGTACCCTCTGGGGATCGAGGCGATCCATCCGCTAACCGGCCAAAAGGTGCCGGTCTGGACCGCCAACTTCGTGTTGGCAAGCTACGGTAGCGGTGCCGTGATGGCGGTGCCGGCCCATGATGAGCGCGACTATGAGTTCGCGACCAAATACGATTTGCCGATCAAACGGGTGATCGAAGGGGGCGATCTGCCCTATACC
The DNA here is from genome assembly GCA_013153475.1 of Campylobacterota bacterium. Lineage (GTDB taxonomy): Bacteria > Campylobacterota > Campylobacteria > Campylobacterales > Hydrogenimonadaceae > Hydrogenimonas. Next base: position 19,367 of record JAADEJ010000066.1, on the reverse strand, counting down.
GAGCCCGGTGTGTTGGTAGATAGCGGCGAATTTAGTGGCATGAAGAGCGAGGAGGCGAAGGCGGCCATTATTCAAAAGATGGAGGCGCTTGGCAAGGGAGAGGGACGCGTCAACTACCGCCTGCGCAACTGGGGGATCAGCCGCCAGCGCTACTGGGGGGCGCCCATACCCTTTATCCACTGCCCCGAATGCGGCCTGGTACCCGAGAAAGAGGAGAATTTGCCCGTCACCCTGCCCGAAGACGTCGAAATTACCGGTGAGGGCAACCCGCTGGAGAGTCACCCCACCTGGAAAGAGACCGTCTGCCCCAAATGCGGCGCCAAAGCAAAGCGCGAAACCGATACGATGGATACCTTCGTGCAATCAAGCTGGTATCAGTTTCGCTACGCCACCGATCCAGTCAAGTGGGAACGGACGGGTATCGACAAAGAGGACGCCAGGTATTGGATGCCGGTGGATCAGTACATCGGCGGGATCGAGCACGCCATTTTGCACCTGCTTTATGCGCGCTTTTTTACCAAGGCGTTAAGGGATCTGGGATATCACGACATTGATGAGCCCTTTGCCAGGCTCCTGACCCAGGGCATGGTGCTCAAAGACGGGGCGAAGATGAGTAAATCCAAGGGCAACGTGGTCGATCCCGACGCCCTGGTGGCCAAGTACGGTGCCGATACGGCCCGGCTTTTTATCCTCTTTGCCGCGCCGCCGACCCAAGAGCTGGAGTGGAACGACAGCGCCGTGGAGGGGGCGCATCGCTTTTTGCGAAAACTCTACGACCGGGCCGTGAAGACTACCCCCTGCGAGGCATTGCCTACCATCGATCACGGCGCGTTGGAGAAAAACGAAAAAGAGGCGCGCAAAAAGGTGTACGAAGCACTCAAAAAGGGCGAGGAGGTCTATACCGAACGCTTTACTTTCAATACCCTTATCGCCGCCTGTATGGAGGCGCTCAACGCCTTGGACAAGCAGAAAAACGAGGCGGTTTGGCAAGAGGGGATGTGGGTGCTGTTAAATCTTTTGGAGCCCATTGTGCCCCATATCGCGTGGGAGTTGAGCGATCGGCTCTTTGGGCGGGAGAATTTTGGCATAATAGAGCCTAAAGAAGAGGTATTCGTGGCCGATACGATCGGCATGGGTGTCTCTGTCAACGGCAAGCCGCGCGCGCAGATCGAGGTGGCGCCGGGGGCCTCAAAAGAGGAGATTTTAAAAATCGCCAAAGCGGCGGTGCCCAAATGGCTGGAGGGCAAGACGGTCATAAAAGAGATCGTGGTGCCCGGCAAGCTGGTGAACCTGGTAGTCAAATAGAAAGGTCAACGATGAAAAGATGGATGGGAGTGATAGTAACGGCGTTTTTCCTGCTGGCCGGATGCGGCTACAAGCCGGCGACCACCTATACCAAGAAGGTTTTGAGCGGTAAGATCTATACCGATATCGAGATCTACCTGCGTGATCCCGAAAACGCCGTGTTGGTCAAAGACGCGCTCAATGAAGCGATCGTCAGTCGCTTCGGTGCGCGGGTCGCGAGCAAGAAAGAGGCGACCACTATTTTGCATGTACGCTTCGGAAGGGTCTCGTTCCATCCGATTCAGTACGATCAAAACGGTTACGCCATTTACTATCGGGCGGTGGTGACGCTGGATATCGACTACACCACGCCTACGGCAAAAGGTCATAAAAAAGTGAGCGGGTTTTACGACTTTCCTATCGAACCCGAAGCGATCATTTCCGATTCACTGCGTTTTCAGGCCATCAAGAACGGATCGGCCAAGGCGCTTGACGCCTTTATCTCTTACATAACCCAAAAAGGCGCGGCGTTATGACGATCCAGGAGATCATCAAAAAGTCTCTGCAGGAGGTCAAACGGCGGGGCGTGACGCTCAGCCCCGATGTCTATGAGGAGATCTTCTGCCAGCAGGCCAAAAAGGCCAACGTGATCGTGGAAGATTGCCAAAAGCTGGAAAAATACCTCAAACGTCTCTCTCCCGACCTGCAAAAAACGGTTAAGAGTCGCCATGTCAGTACCGTCGATCAGCTGGTGCAGTACCTGGCGTCCGAAGTGATGCGGCGGGCCGACAGCGCCAAAACCTCCGAAGTGATCCAGGCCTATGTGCTGCTGGTCAAGCGGTTATTGCAGGCGGTGGCGCTTTATCGTGACGGTAAAGCGACGGCCATGGCCGACCGGGACAAGGAGAAAATCGCCGCCTATCTGACCCGGGAAGAGATTGACAAGATACGGGAACACTGGACCGCGTTTGTCGTGGAGTTCGACGACAGTTTTTTGCAAAAGCTCGCCTTACGTTGCGGTACGGAGGGCAAAGAGCTTAGAGAGATCATCGAAGCGGCGGACCGGTGCCTGCAGTCGGGCAAAGCGCCGATGGCGGAACTGGAGGCGGTGGGACAGCTTCTGGTCGCGTCACTGGTTCCGTCCATCGCGCCGGAGGCGGACGATGAACTGGCCGCGGTGAGTGAGGAGATTCGTGACAATCCCGAAATGTTGACCTCACCTGGCGTCTGGGAGGATGTGAAACGGGCGATTCGCCGTCGGATCGAGTTGGACAAAGAGGCGGTGACGACGCAGATGAGTGAGCTTGACTCCATCATCGAGCATATCAACCAGGCGTTGATCCGCGTGATAGACTGCGGTGAGAGCAACCACGAGGCGATCTGCGCCATTCAGGGAGAGCTGGACGGTCTGGACCTGCAATCGGACTCTTTTGAGGTGATTCATAAGAAGCTGCTGGCGATCGCCAGTTCGCTGGAGATCGAGACCCGGATGCTCAGCGAAGAGATGAACAAGAGCAAGGAAGAGGTGCATCAGCTTCAGCAGCGTGTCAGGTTGCTGGAACAGGCGTTGCGCCAGGAGCGTAAGCGTTCGGCTACCGATACCCTGACCAAATTGCCCAACCGGCGGGCGATCGATGACTTTCTGGCCAAACAGGAGGCGGCGTTCAACCGCTACGGTGACAACTATTCGGTGGTGATTTTCGATATTGACCACTTCAAGAGCGTCAACGATACCTACGGTCACGATGCGGGGGATGTGATTTTGGCGTCGTTTGGCAAGATGTTGCGACGCTACAGTCGGGAGATCGACTTTGTGGGCCGCTGGGGCGGCGAGGAGTTTTTGGTGGTGCTGCCCAAAACCGATTTGGAAGGGGCCAAAGTTTTCGCTGAGAAACTGCGGGATGTGGTGAGCAAAAGCAAATTCATGTATAAAAACACCCGTATACCCATTACCGCCAGCGGCGGTGTGGCCGAGCGGGCCTCCAACCCGGGGCTGCAGGAGACGTTGAAACGGGCTGACGAGAATCTCTACCGCGCCAAGGCGGGAGGACGCAACCGGGTCGAGGGCTGATGGGACTGCAAACCTTTTTGGCGCGTAAACCGCTCTATTACGATACCATCGACCTGACCCGTATGCCCGGGGCCTACCGGGAGGTGGCCGACCGCCTGCGTTTTGGCGACGTGGTACATATTATTGGCACCAACGGCAAGGGAACCACGGGGCGGATGTTGGCCGAGATGCTTAGAGAAAAGGGGCATGTGGGGCACTACAGCTCGCCCCATATTCTGAAATTCAATGAGCGTATCTGGCTGGACGGTCGGGACATAACCGATGATGAGCTGGAATGTGCCCATGAGAAATTGATAGGATGGCTCAAACCCGAAACGGCCGAGGCGCTGAGCTATTTTGAGTATACGACCCTGTTGGCGCTGACGGCTTTTGAGGGGTGTGATTATGTGGTGTTGGAGGCGGGTCTTGGCGGTGAATTTGACGCCACGGCGGTGGTGCCCAAAGCCTTGACGCTGGTGACACCCATAGGGATGGATCATACGGCCTTTTTGGGTGATAGCCTCGAAGCGATTGCCCAAACCAAGCTAAGAAGTATTCAAAACCGTGCCGTCATGGCGCCCCAGCGTGAACCGGCGGTGGAGGCGGTGGCGCGTCAGGTGGCCGAAGAGAAGGGGGTGCGCATCGAGCCGGCAGAGCGCTACTTTACGCCCCGCATGGAGCGGGAGGCGTATGAGGTGGTAGACGCGAAGGGGTGGCCCTCTTTTTTGGAAGAGAATCTTTTGACGGCCTGCGCGGCTTACCGGGCGCTTTGCGGCGGGGTTGCGCCTGTTGAGAGATTGCGTGATCTGGTGCTGAAAGGTCGCTTTCAAAAAGTGGCCCCCAACGTGATTGTGGATGTGGGGCACAACGAGGCGGCGGCCGAGGCGGTGGCCGGGGCGTTTCGCGGCGAGAAGCGGGTACTGGTCTATAATGCCCTGGATGACAAGGCGATTGAGCGGGTGTTGGAGATGCTGGCGCCGGTGTGTGAACGTGTGGAAATCATCGCCCTGGAGAACGAGAGGGCGGCTCCCCGTGAAAGGATCGAAGCGGCAGCCCGGACGATTGGGCTGGCAATAGAAGATTTTGCGGGTATCGAGGAAGATGAGACATATCTGGTGTTTGGTTCGTTTTATACGGTAGAAGCCTTTTGCGAAAAGACGGGTGTGACATTGTGAAACACCGAATTCTGATCACCGTTACCGATACCCGCCGTTTTCGCCAATATACCCTGAGCCAGATTGTCAAATGGCTTGTCGCCGCCATGGCGGTAACGGCGTTGGCGGCGTTGGCCGGCGGCTGGTACTATATTCATACCCTTGAAAAGATGAATCGTGACGCCCGCCAGAAGCAGGCGCGGTTGCAAAAGCGTATCGGGGTGTTGAGCCATACCGTCTCCGAACTGGAAGTGCAGGTGGGCAAAAAAGAGTCGCAGCTGGAGCAGCTGGGTGACCGGCTGGCCGGGATCGAGGCGGTAGTGGGTACGCTGCCGGAAGCGGGAGAGGATATCAATAGGCGATTGGAGAATGTGACATTGGGGGCGGCCCAGTTGGCGCTGCTCTTCTCCATTGTCCCCAACGGCGCGCCGCTGCCGATGGAAGGGGTGACCAGCGCCTACGGTCGGCGGGAACATCCGCTTTTGAAGAAGCGGGAGTTTCATCCGGGGATCGACCTTCGGGCCAAGCGGGGCAAACCGGTCTGGACCACCGCTGACGGGGTGGTGGAGTTTGCCGGTTACCACAAACGCAGCGGTTACGGGAATCTGGTGATCATCGACCACGGGTTCGGGTTTAAAACCTACTACGGACACCTGAAAAAGGTAACGGTCAAACGGGGTGATACGGTGGTCAAAGGGGATATTATCGCCATCAGCGGCAACACGGGGCTCAGTACCGCCCCACACCTGCATTACGAAATCCGTTTTTTGACCCGCACCGTCAACCCCTACTGGTTTATCAAGTGGCAAAAGAGCGATTATCGCTCCATTTTCAAAAAGATCAAAGGCGTACCATGGGAATCTTTCATCGCGCTGCTCAATCACATGGCCTCGCAGGCCATACCAGCGTCGTCGCTCCCGGCTCGAAAATAGAGGGGGATATCCAGAGTGAGGGCGGCGTACATATCGACGGGATCGTGACGGGTAACGTGGAAGCCGCGCGTTATGTGATCGTGGCGCCCGGCGGAGCGGTATACGGCAGCGTACGGGCTGATGAAGTGTATGTGGGCGGTGTCGTGGTGGGTGATATTTACGCCTCCCGTGTGGAGTTTTATGAGACGGGTATCTGTCACGGTCGTACCATCGGGGAGGAGGGCGCGTGATCGAACCCCGCATCTACGACTATCTTTCGCGCCGTCGTCCCGACGTGTTGATTGTGGAGAATGACACGGAAGCGCGAAACGCCAAAGCCGTGGCGGCGGTTTTGGGCATAGAGAGCGTGGCACTTCCCGATTTCAGGGCGACGTGGGGGGAGGATTTAAGAAGCTGGCGTGAGGAGTTGTCGGCTTTGAACCGGGCCCTGAAACGTTACGACGCCTCCTCCGATTTCCTCTTGATCGCGCCTTTTCATACGCTTCTTTACGCTTTGCCCAAACCCGAGTTACTTGGGGATTTCAATATAGAGTTTGGCGAAGAGTTGGAGCTTTCGGCGTTGAAAGAGCGGCTGCATGCCTGGGGGTATACCTTCGTCGATGTGGTGGAAGCGCCGGGGGAGGTCTCTATACGGGGGGATATTATCGATATTTTCAGTCCCGGCAACGAGGCGCCCTGGCGTATTTCGCTTTTTGATACGGAGGTGGAGAGTATTCGCCCCTTTACGGTGGAGAGTCAGAAATCGGACAAAGAGAGGGAGTTGGAGGCTGTGACGGTGGAGCCGGCTCTTTTCTCCCTGGATCCCGAAACCTACGAGGCGTTGCAACGGCGCTGCGAAGCGAGTGAAAGCGATGTCTTCGTCAAAGACGCGGCGTCACTGGGATTGTGGTATCTGGGGGCGCTGGGGCGTGATCTTCTGGCAGGCAAAGAAGCGGTTTTGGCCAAGGATTTGAAAGGGGAGATCGATTTCGCTTATGAGCACGCCCCCAACGCTTTGCCCAGGGAACGGTTCGATCTGCCCGTCGTTCCCGAAACCGCCGCGATCAAGGCGATCGAGCCCATTAACGTCGATCTCCTGACCGACAATTACCCCGACCGGGAATTGGTACTGGTGGCCGAAAACGATGCCCTGGTACGCCGAGCCCCCGTCAAAGAGCTGGCCAGGGCCAGGATTGTTAAAAGCGAAGGGCAGGTCAACTTGCTCACCCCCGACGCCATCATCGTTTCGCTTAACAAACCTTTCAAAAAACGGGTCAAGAAACGTCCAACCATTTTATTGGACGATCTTAAACCCGGTGATTACGTGGTGCATGAGAGTTACGGGGTGGGGATTTTCAAAGGGATCGAACCCCATCAGGTGTTGGGGGCGACACGCGATTTTGTCAAAATCGCCTACCAAAACGACGAATCTTTGCTCTTGCCGGTCGAAAACCTCGATATGATCGACCGATATATCGCCGACAGCGGCACCCTGCCGGTTCTGGATCGTCTGGGTAAAGGGGGATTCGGGCGGCTTAAGGCCAAAGTCAAAGAGAAGCTCTTCGCCATTGCCTCCGAGATTGTCAATATGTCGGCCAAACGGATGCTCGTCAAAGGGGCGGTGATGCGTACCGATTTTCCCGAGCTGGCCGCTTTCAGGGAAGCGGCCGGGTTTGAGTATACCCCCGATCAAGTCACGGCGGTGGAGGAGATATTTGCCGATCTTTCAAGCGGCCGGGTGATGGACAGGCTGCTTAGCGGCGACGTGGGATTCGGCAAGACCGAAGTGGCGATGAACGCCATTTTGGCAACGGTTAAAAGCGGCTATCAGTGCGCCTTTGTGGTACCTACCACACTGCTGAGCGCCCAGCATTTCAAGAGTGTGCGCGAACGTCTGGAGCCCTTTGGCGTGCGTGTCGCCAAGCTGGACCGTTTTACGACGGCCAGGCAAAAGCGGGAGATTCTGGCGGGACTTGAGAAGGGGGAACTGGATCTTGTCATCGGCACCCATGCCCTTTTGGGGGCGAAGTTTGCCAACCTGGGTTTGGTGATCATCGATGAGGAGCATAAATTCGGCGTCAAACAGAAAGAGGCGCTTAAACAGATGAGCATGAATGTGCATCTGCTTGCCATGAGCGCCACGCCCATTCCCAGAAGCCTCAATATGGCGCTGAGTAAGATCAAGGGCTACAGTGAACTGCGCACGCCGCCAATAGAGCGCAAGGGGGTGCGTACCTTTGTCAAAAGTTTTGACGAGACGGTGGTGAAAGAGGCGATTTTAAGAGAGCTGCGCCGAGGCGGGCAGCTCTTTTACGTCTACAACTCCATCGCCGGGATCGAGAGCAAAAAAGAGGAGCTCCTACAGATTTTGCCCGATCTGCGCATTGCCACGCTTCACTCCAAAATCACGGCGGCGCAGACCGAAAAGGAGATGCTTAAATTTGAAAACGGCGAATACGATCTACTGCTTAGCACCTCGATTGTCGAATCGGGCATTCACCTGCCCAAGGTCAATACGATGATCGTCGACGGCGCCGACCGATTCGGCATGGCAGATCTGCATCAGCTCAGAGGTCGTGTGGGGCGGGGCAAAGTGGAAGGCTACTGCTATTTCCTGGTCGAAAACAAAGAGGCTTTGAGCGAGCAGGCGAAGCGTCGGCTTCTGGCGCTGGAGTCCAACAGCTTCCTTGGAAGCGGCGCGGTGCTGGCCTACCACGATCTGGAGATCCGTGGCGGCGGCAATCTCATTGGCGAGAGCCAGAGCGGCCATATCAAGCAGATCGGCTACGCGCTCTATCTGAAGATGCTTGAAGAGGCCATTCGGGCGTTGACGCAGGAGGGGGGCGGTGAGAAACGTCATGTTGAGGTCAAACTTTCCATTACCGCCTATATCTCCGATGAACTGGTACCCCATGATCGGGTACGGCTGGAACTCTATCGTAGGCTCAGCGCCTGTGTCGATCCCCATGATGTGGTGGAGATTGAGGCGGAGATCGAGGATCGTTTCGGCAAACCGGACCTGCCGACCCGTCAATTTTTGGATCTGGTGACGATCAAAGTGCTGGCGGCCCAAAAAGGGGTTGAGAGGATCACCAATTACAATGAGAATATCACGATTCAGTATAATGAGCAGACCAAAGCGTATCTCAAGGCGCGCAGCCGCGACGATGATGATCTGATCGCGACGGTTCTGGCGGCTTTACGGAAAAAAGGAGTGTCATGATGAAGCGGGTGACAGTGCTTTTGTTGGCGGCGGCAATCTGGTTGACGGCCGGTGATCTGTACTATTACAACAACGGTCGGAAGGTGACACTGCAGCCGGTGGAGGGCGGTGTGACGCCGAGGAATATGAACGAAAAGGTCAAGCTTTTCCGGCGAGCGGACGGTGAGACGGTGATGGTCGCCAACCGCCTGATTCTCAGGCTCTCCGATCCAAGCCGATTGGAAGAGTATACGCGAAAATACGGGTTGCGTCTCATAAAAGGCTATACCACGCCGGGGCTTTACCTGATGGAAACCTCTGACGTGGACGGGGCGATCGCGGTAGCCAACGCCCTAAGAGAAGAGCCGGATGTGTTGTTCGCCCAGCCGGATGTGGGACGAAAAAGGAGATTGCGATGAAAACGGAACGCCTGATTCTGTCGCTTGCGCTTGGGATGTTGATGCTTGGCGGGTGCGGTTCCGGCGGCGGCGATGATGGCGAGAGCGCCGTCTCTTCATGCGAGTCGCTTCCCATTGACAAAAGCGCGTTACCCCCTGTTCCACCCTCTCTCTCCTTTTCCGCCAACCCCCTGTACTACCAGCAATGGGCTATCCATTATGACGCGGATTTCTATCGCCGAAACGGGATCGATCCCGATGCGTCGATCCATATGGACGGGGAACATAACTTCATCGGCCGAGGTGTCAAGGTGGCGGTGATCGATGACGGGTTGGATCTTTCTCACGAGGATCTGGCTGGGGCGGTGATCGCCGCCTACGATATCGAGAGCGGGTCGGGAAATGTCTGGCCCTGTTGCGATACGGAAAACCACGGCACCATGGTGACCGGTGTCATCGCGGCGCGCAATAACGGCACGGGGATAGTCGGTACCGCGCCGGGCAGCGGGATCTATTTTATCCGTTTGCCGTTCGATCGCGCCGTTTATGTCAGCGATATTGTCGAAGCGTTCGATCGTGCCAAAGTGTGGGGGGCCGATGTGGTCAACTGCAGTTGGGGCAGCGGTGATGTGGATGACGCGGTAAGGGCCGCCATTGCCGATCTGGCTTACAACGGAAGAGGCGGCAGGGGAACAGTGATCGTGTTTGCCGCCGGTAACGAAGGGAGTGACATTGGGGCGGACGAGTCCTCATTGCCCGAAGTGTTTGCCGTCGGGGCGACCAATCGGGCCAATCTCCGCACCTACTACAGCAATTACGGATCGGCGCTGGACTTTATGGCTCCCGGCGGTGAAAGTATCGGTATCGCCACGTTGGATCAGATGGGATCGGCGGGGCTTTCGACCACATCGGTCGTAAACTACCTTCTTTATAACGATGTCAATACCTTTGGCGGCACTTCCGCATCGGCACCGATCGTGACGGGCGTGGTGGCGCAACTGCTGGAAGCGAACCCTTCCCTGACTCGTCAGAATGTTTATGACGCTTTGCGGTGCAGTGCCGATAAAATCGGGAATGTAGCCTATGACGCGAACGGTTTCAATCCCTATTACGGATACGGAAAAATCAATGCGGAAGCCGCGTTGCGTGTGGTGAGGTGAGAGGGTGAGAGAACTCTTTTTGATGCGCCACGCCAAGTCGAGTTGGGATGATCCGTCACTGGCCGATTTCGACAGACCTTTGAACGACAGGGGTTTACGGGATGCGCCCCGTATGGGTGAACATCTGGCGGTGATGGGGGTGCGGCCCGATCTGATCGTGGCTTCACCCGCCAAACGGGCCAGAAAGACGGCCAAAATCGTGGCCGAAAAGCTGGGATACGATCCGCAGAATATCCGTTGGGTCGAGGGGATCTACGAAGCGTCGGTGCAGAGTCTATTGTATCTGGTCTGTTCTTTGCCCGATGAAGCCCGTCGGGTAATGGTGGTGGGGCACAACCCCGGGTTGACCCACCTAGCCGATATGTTGGGCGATATGCCCATAGACAACATCCCGACCGCCGGGGCGGTGGGATTGGTTTTTGACGCCAAGAGCTGGGATGAGGCGTGCCGTAGCAAGGGGCATACCCTCTTTTTTGAGTATCCCAAAAAGTTGAAAAAGGGATAAGGTGAGAATCGGACTGATCGGTGATATTGTGGGGCGTCCGGGGCGGGCGGCGGTGCGCCGTTTTCTACCGGGTTTAAGGCAGAGCGAGGGGCTCGATTTCGTGGTGGCCAACTACGAAAACGCCAGCCACGGCTTCGGTTTGACCGAAAAGAACGCCAAAGAGCTCTTTGGCGCGGGCATTGACTTGATGACCGGCGGCAACCATACCTGGGATAAAAAAGAGATTCGCCCGCTATTGGAGGCCATGCCCCTGCTTCGGCCTGCCAATTATCCTGACGGGGTGCCGGGCAGGGGGGTGAAAGTGGCGCGGGTTGGCAAGACGCCTTTGGCCGTTATAAGCCTGATGGGCTATTACGGGATGCCGATGGTGGACAACCCCTTTCTTGTCGCCAAACGGATCGTGGCGGATCTCAAGGCGGAAGGGGTGGCGCACATTGTTATCGATTTTCACGCCGAGGCCACCAGCGAGAAGCGGGGGCTTTTGATGATGCTCAAACCCGATGTTTCGGCGATATTCGGCACCCATACCCATGTGGGCACCGACGATCTGACGATCGACGGGGGATGCATGTATGTGACTGACGTGGGGCTGACCGGGTGCCGGGACAATGTGATCGGCATGGATGCCAAAGTACCGGTAGAGCGCTTTTTGACGGGGTTACCGGGGCGTTTTGAGGTGCCCGCGAAGTGTAAGACGATATTGCAGATGGCGGTGGTGGAGCTGAATAGCCTGGGGCGGGCCGTTGAGGCTTGCAAAGTGCGGGTCTTTGATGACGGCACCGTTTTGAGACAGGAAGCGTGGCGGGAGGAGTAGGGGTTTTAGGGGGCAGCGGAAAGCGAAAGCTTTCCGCTGTGACGGTTAGAAGGCTTTCTCCGCCAAAAGGCAAAGTAGCAAAACGATGAGTAACAGCCGCCACATGGTTGCCCCCTGTTTTTGGTTTGGGGGTGGTAAAAAAAAAGCCCATCGGGAGCGACCCGATAGGCTTTACCACCCCGTCAACCAAAAACAGGTGTTACTCATCACTCAAATTATAGCACAGGTTAGAAAAGATGACCAACAGTTACGAATTGCTTGAAGCCCTGTATCGGCTCGATCTGCCCGTGCAAAGCCGGGATGCGTGGTGGTGGCCAAACAGCGGCACCTACGAGGTGGTCGTGGGGGCGGTGCTCACACAAAATACCCGCTGGGAGAAGGTGGAAGAGGCGCTGGAGAATCTGCGGAGTCTGGAGGCCTTGAGTATCGAAGGGTTGGCCAATTTGGACGCAGAACTCCTGCGTGAGGCGATCAAACCGGCGGGCTTTTACAATACCAAGGCCAAATACCTCACACTGCTCAACCAGGCCGTCGGCGACAAGTTCGGCGATTTTGAAACCTTTCAGATCGAGGTGGATCGCCGCTGGCTTTTGAGCAAAAAAGGGATCGGCGAGGAGACGGCCGACGCGATTTTAAACTACGCCTGTTACCGGGAGGTGATGGTGGCCGATGCCTATAGCGCGGCGCTTTTGGGGGCTTTTGGCTATGAGTTTGACGACTACAGAGGGGTACAGGGGTGGCTGGTAGAAGGGCTTAAAGATTATGATATCAAGGTCAGAAAGCTTTTTCCCGATCTGCCCAAAGCGCAGATTTACGCCCTTTTTCACGGGATGATCGTGGAGTATTGCAAGCGCCACAAGCGCGGCAGGCGCGTGGACGTGGCGCCGCTTGAAGGTTAGGCGTAGACCGACTCTTTACCCAGTTTTTTGGCCAGCAGGGCATAGAAGAGGGCGCGGTATTTGCGGTTGGAGGCTTTCATCGCTTCACACACCTCTTTGACGGCTTTGTCCATGGCCGCTTCGTCGGTGAGCCCCAGCTTTTTCTTCAAAAAGTTGGTTTTGACCCGCTCCAGCTCCGAATCGTCGCTACAGGAGACCGCTTCGGCGTCGGCTTTGTAGATGGAGGGCCCCAGGGCTTTGGCGGCTTTTTCGATCAGCTCGTCATCCAGGCCCAGCCCCAGCTTGGCGTTGCTCTCTTTATATTTGGCGATCTTTTCGTCCAGTTTGCTCACTGTGTCTCCTTGTGATAAATATGTGATTTATTGTAGCACATTTTCGGTCACGATATTCATGCTTTGGATCCTGTTAATCAAAAGGCTCTTTTTATCGGTGTCGGGGAGGTTTTGGCCAAGATAGAGGGTGGAGATGACGGCTTGGCCGATGATATGCCGGCCGCCCGTTTTGGTTTTGATGCCCCAGGTGTTGTGCATGACGTAGGCACGGCCCTTTTGGTGGCCGATGTAGAGCATAATGTGACCGGGCAGATAGAGCAGGGTTTGGAAAGGTACGCCCTCTTCAATAATGCGCCGCTCTTTCTGTTTGGGCGAAAGTTTGGAAAGATCGATCACCCGTCCCACTTTGGCCTGGGCCCTGGAGTTGCGGGGCAACCAGATGCCAAAGGGCATGAAAAAGTCGCGGGTCATGGCGGAGCAGTCGCGTTTGCCACCCAGTCCGCCCCAGCCGTAGGGTTCGTTCAGGAGGCTTTGGATGACGCGCGAGACGGTTTGAGGCGTCATGGGCAGGGGCATTCTGGCGACGGCCGTTTGGGGCAGGGTAACGGTTTGTAGATAGCCGCGGTAGGGTATGAGCGCCTTGAAAGGCGGGGTTTTGGCCTCGGCCAAGGGGAGCAGGGTGGCGCTTTTGGCGTAGAAAAGAAAGGCGCCGTTTGGGCCGTAAAGCGGTTTGTGCTCATCCAGTATCACCGCCAGGGGAGCGGAGGAGAGGGTTTGAACGGCCTGCTCATCCACATAGGCGATGTCGCGGACGCTGACCCACCCCGTTGCGAAGGGGGCGACCACATAGGCCCAGGCCCGATCGGCACTGAGGTGAGAGACACGCAGTGGGGTGAGGGGTTTGACGGTGCTGTTTTGGTTGTAGTCAAAGGGGTAGCCCTCCCCCGGGCGGTCGGGTCGGTAGAAGATGGGGTCGGCGGTGGGAAAGAGGCGTAGGTTTGTGGGGTAGGTGACAATCGCCTTTTTGTTCAGGCTGTTGAGCGCTTCGTAGCGGGCGTTGGTTTGCCACCGGCGGTAGTGGGCGGGGGTGAGGGGTCTGCGGTTGAGGCCGTAGGTGGCCTTTTTGGGGTAGAAACCGCCGGCCCAGAGGGCGTCGCTTTGGCGAAAGACAAAGGGATCCTGCCAGGGTCGGTAGCGACGGGCCAGAAGGTTGGCGTAGAGCCTGGCGCTTTGCGGTTTGGGTATGGGCGTGATCTGTGAAAGAAAAGGTTTGGGTGAGGCGACAAGACGGGGTTGGGGCTGTTGGGGCGCGCAACCGGCAAGAAACCAGGCAAGAGAGAACAACAGCAGGAAAAGCGTGCGCATTTTATACCTTGGAGCGGATAATCACCTTCTTGGCCTCAAAGAGCTCCATCGCCTTTTGCACCATCGGGTCGTTTTGCAGTTGGGTGGCGTCGAGCTCTTGCTGGGGGGTGTCGCAGGCGGGGGTGACGCAACCGCCCGAGGGCGGGATCTCGTCGGGGGTGTTTTCTGCCGGTGTCGGGTCGTTGGGTGAAGGGGAAGGTTGGGGAGTGGTGGTTTGGGATGTGGCCGTTTGAACGGGTTTGGCGGGTGTGTCGCTCTCGTTGTTTTGCGGTGCCGTTTGGGGCGGTTTGACCAAAGCGATTTTGGTGCCGATGCCAAAAACCTCTTCGACAAAGTGGCGAATAATACCGAAGTGGTTTTTTAGCAGGGTTTTGTGCTCCCCCTCGGCCCGGCTGATCCAGGAGAGGGTACCCTCTTTGAAATCGACAAACTCGATGCTCTCCTCAAACGCTTTGCCCAGTTCGGCGTTGCGGTCGTAGAGCTTTTCGATCACCTTTTGAAAGCGCAGGCGGTTGTCGGGTTTGAGGTCGGCTTTTGGGGGCGTTTGGGGTTTTGGGGCGGGTTGGGCGCTTTGAGAGGGCGTGGGTGTAGAAGGTAGGGCGGTTGTTTGGGGTGTGGGCATACCGCTCAATTCGCTCTCCAGCATCTCGATCATCTCGTCAATCTCTTTGACGTTGAGCGCCTCCATCAGTTTAAAGAGGGTCAAAGAGAGGACAAAATCGCCGTCGGTTCCCAGCGCCAGCAGGGGTTTGGCGTCAGCCAAAATCCGGTAAAAACGCTCCAAGAGCATGGGCGGGAAGCGGGGGTCGTTTTGCAGGAGTTTCTCTTTTAAAAAGAGGCTCATCTCATCGACCACCATCTCCGCCTCATGTGCTTCCAGCTCTTTAAGGTAGCTTCGCAGGGCCGTTTCGTCTCGCCGGAGGATGACATCAAAGAGTTTTTCAAGAAACTCCGGGTCAATGATGCCAAGCATCTGGGTCACGGTGGCCACATCCACCCGTCCCTTGGCGTAGACGATGGCCTGATCGAGCAGGGTCAGGGTGTCGCGCAGTGACCCGCCGCCGCTTCGGGCCAGAATTTCGAGGGCTTCGGGCTCGAAGGCGACGTTTTCGGTGTTGAGAATATGCTCAAGGTGACTGATAACCAGCGGTTTGGGAATTTTTTTGAAACGAAAATGCTGGGTGCGGCTTAGGATGGTAGCCGGAAGCTTGAGCGGGTCGGTGGTGGCCAGAATGAATTTGACAAACTCGGGCGGCTCTTCCAGGGTTTTGAGCAGGGCGTTGAAGGCCTCTTTGGTGAGCATATGGACTTCATCGACAATGAAGATTTTAAAGCGGCCCGTGGAGGGTTTGTATTTGGTGTGCTCAATGAGGTCGCGGATGTCGTCGATTTTCCGGCTGGAGGCGGCGTCCATCTCGATAATGTCGATATGGCGCCCCTCGTTGGCCATACGGCACTGTTCGCAGGTGTCGCAGGGTTTGGCGGTGGGCCCTTTTTCGCACAGCAGGGCTTTGGCGAAGATCCGGGCGGTGGAGGTTTTGCCGCTGCCTCGCAGTCCTGAGAAGAGATAGGCATGGCCCAGGCGGTTCTGCTCCAAAGCCAGGGCCAGCGTGCGGCTGACGGCCTCCTGACCGATCAGATCCTCAAAACGGCGGGGACGGTATTTGAGCGCGAGTGCCTGAGACAAGAACCAACCTTTTTTGTTTTAGTGTAACGTAGTTGAGCTAACGGCACGCTTGTAAGGGGCTTACGCCCCTTCATTCATAATACTTAGGAACTCTTCGTTATTTTTGGTTTTGAGCATTTTGGAGTAGAGGAATTTCAGGGCTTCCACTTCGTCCATCTGGTGCATGGCGTTGCGCAGGGCCCAGATTTTGGGAAGCGTATTGGGATCGGTGAGGAGCTCTTCTTTGCGGGTGCCGGATTTGATGACGTCAATGGCCGGGTAGATGCGCCGATCGGCGATGTTGCGGCTAAGAACGATTTCACTGTTACCCGTGCCCTTGAACTCCTCGAAGATCACTTCATCCATGCGACTGCCGGTCTCAATGAGCGCCGTGGCGATGATGGTGAGACTGCCGCCGTTTTCGATATTGCGCGCCGCGCCGAAGAAGCGCTTGGGCTTGTGCAGGGCGTTGGCGTCCACGCCGCCGCTGAGTACCTTGCCCGAGCTGGGGGTGACGGTGTTGTAGGCGCGAGCCAGGCGGGTGATGGAGTCAAGCAGTATTACCACGTCTTTGCCAAGCTCTACCCGGCGTTTGGCCTTCTCGATCACAAGTTCGGCCACACGCACGTGGTTTTGGGCCGGCAGGTCGAAGGTGGAGCTGTAAACCTCGCCGTTGACACAGCGCTCCATGTCGGTCACCTCTTCGGGGCGCTCATCCACCAGCAAAACAATCAGCTCCACTTCGGGGTGGTTGTGGGTGATGCCGTGGGCCAGCTCTTTCATCAGCTCCGTCTTACCGCTTCTTGGGGGTGCGACGATGAGACCCCGCTGACCTTTGCCGATGGGGGTAAACAGGTCGAGTACCCGGCCGGTCAGCTTGGTGGGGTGGTATTCGAGTTTGAGGCGCTCCTGGGGATAGAGGGGCGTGAGGTTGTCAAAAAGGGGCCGGTTTTTGCTGTCGGCCACCGGCATATAGTTGATCGCTTCAATCTTTAAAAGGGCGTAGTAGCGCTCCTGCTCTTTGGGCGGGCGAACCTGGCCGGTGACCACGTCGCCGCTTCGCAGGGCGAATTTGCGGATCTGGGTGCTGGAGACGTAGGCGTCGTTGCTGGAGTTGGAGAAGTTGCCGTCCATGGCCCGCAAAAAGCCGTAGCCTTCGTTGGTGATCTCCAAAATGCCGGTAAAAAGAATATAGCCGCCTTTGCTGACCTGGGATTTGAGAATCTCAAACATCAAGTCCTGGCGTTTGAGGCCGTTGGGGTTCTCTACCCCCAGCTCCGTGGCGATGGCGATGAGCTCTTCGAGGCTCTTTTGTCTCAGCTCCTCAATCTTGTAGCCTTCAACCGGGATATGGGTTCGGTTTTTCTGTCCGTTTTGGCGGGATGAGTTTTCGCTCATGGTTCCTTCTTCGTCCGTTTGTTGGAATTTTTTGCAGAGTCGTAGCGGAATGATGTAGAAATGTGTGTCCGTTTCGCTGCGCTATTGTATCAATTTTGCAAAATTTTTGTCAATACGCCCCCTCTTTGCGCAAGACAACCCGGACGGTTTTAAGCAAAATCACAATATCGAGCCACAGCGACCAGTTGCGCACATACCATTTATCCAGGTAGACCCTGCGATCATAGTCCACTTCACTGCGGCCGCTAACCTGCCAAAGGCCCGTGATGCCGGGTTTGACGCTGTAGTAGTACTCGGCGTCCTCTTTATAGTATTCGTCAATCTCCTCTTTGACCACCGGACGGGGGCCCACCAGGCTCATCTGGCCCAAAAGGACATTGAAAATCTGGGGCAGTTCATCCAAAGAGGTGCGGCGCAAAAAGGCGCCGATTTTTGTCACCCGTGGATCCTCTTTGACCTTGCGGTTTTGGCGCCACGCGGAGGCGAATTTGGGATTCTCTTCCAAAAGCTTTCGCAATCTTTCGTCGGCATCGGCGTACATACTGCGAAACTTGACGGTGCCGACGGTTTTGCCCCCTTTGCCGATGCGTTTGTGCACAAAAAAGACGGGGCCGGGGGATTCGGCTTTGATCAAAACGGCCAAAACGGCGATAATCGGTAATAAAAATGGGAGTAACAAAAGAGAGAGGGTATAGTCAAAAAGGTTTTTCAGGACGACACGATAGCGGCTTTTGAGCCGATTTTGCAGAGCGATCAGGTTGGTCTGGGTGTTAAAGAGTTCGTAGATGTGTGATTGGGTGAGGTTGAAGTCGTTTAAGAGGGGAACAAAGATGACCTCTTCGCTTTGTGTCAGCTCTTGGTCGATGGTCTGCCTAAGGGTGTCGGGCGTCATCCTGCCGGATCGGATAAAGACGGTGCGGGCGCGACGACGGCCGGGGTGGATATAGCCCAGGTAGGGGTTGGAGTAGATCTCCTCTTCCAACGCCTTGTCATCGCCAAGAACCCGGGCCGGTTTTTGCCACCATCCCAGCCGGTAGAGGGTGAATTTGGCCAACCGTTTAAAAGCGGGAATATAAAAGGCGGCAAAGCAAAAGGTAAACAAAAAGACCGCGCGGGAGTAGTGCTCGATGGTACGGCTTAGAGCCAGATAGGCCATGATAATGAAAAAACCGAACAATAAGCCCTGTAACACCAGGCGCGTCTCGTGCCAGAAGTCGTAGCGGCGGGTGTAGATCTCTTCGTAGGCGAAGATCCCGATCAATACAATATAAAGCGGGGCAAACTCCAGGTAACGGGAGAGGGGAATAGTGTGCTCTACCGGAAAAAGATCGAGGGTATTGCGCAGAACAAAAGCCGAAAGCAGTGCCGCTACGATAGCCAGCATGTCAATCAGGACAAAGAGAAACTTGGATAAAAACGACTTCATGAAACGGGCGTATCCTTTCGGTGGATCGTCTGATAGAGATGTTGGTAGTTTTGGATAAACCGTTCGAATGTAAAGTTTTCCCGGTAGATTGTTTGCGACATTGTACCAAGTTGCCGGCAGACTTGGGGATCTTGCCGGAGTCTGTCGATATAGTCGATGGCGTCAAAGAGCGAGCGATAGAGCAGGCCGTTTTGATCTTTTAGGACAAGATCCCGGTTGCCCACGCATTCGGAAAGCACCAGCGGTTTGGCGTCGCACATGGCCTGAAGGGCTGAAAGAGGCAGGCCCTCCCATAATGACGTGGAGAGGTAAATGTCAAATTGCGCGAGCTCCCGGGCAACCTCCCGGCGGTTGAGCCAGCCGGTGACGCGGATATTGGAAGTGTTAAGATCTTCGCGCAGTTCCCCGTCTCCCACCCAGATAAACTCTATGCCGGGAGTCTTGGAGAAGGCGTAGGCGATCTGGTTGAAAAGATGGGGATTTTTTTGGAAAGTGATTCTGCCTATGGTACCGATAACAAAAGGTTTGGTTTTTTGCTTTTGACTTGGTTCCGGAGAACAATCGATGGCGTTGTTGATAAAGATGGCCTCCAGGCCGTGGCGGTGGAACTCCTCCATCTCAGAGCGGGAGCAGGCCACCACCGTCCCGCCCGCCTTTTTACCCAGGTGCTCCAGCCAGACAAAAATCATGCGTTTGAAATCCGAGACATCCTTGCGCAAAAAGGAGACCCCGTGGGAGGTGTAGATAACGCGATCTTGCATTCCCAGCATCCGGGCGGCGATGCGTCCCAGAAAGCCCGCTTTGGAGGAGTGCAGGTGCAAAATGTCGATATCGGGGATCCGTTTGAGAATCTGGTAAAGCTC
>JAADEJ010000086.1 GCA_013153475.1 Campylobacterota bacterium | reverse complement strand
TAATCGACGGGAAAGGCCACCATGGGAACAATGATGAGGGTATAAAGCGCCAGGCGGGGACTTTGGTAAATCACCACCCCCAGCAGTACCAGGGCGGTCAGCAATTCGCGCAAAAAGGTGGCCAACTGGGTGGAGATGGCCACCTGAATGCGCTCAATATCGTTGTTGATGCGACTTATCAGCTCCCCGCTGTGGATCTTTTGGTGAAAATCGACCCCCAGGTACATCAGGTGCGAAAGCATATTGTCGCGAAGTTTGCGCACCACATCCTGCCCCACGTAACTCATGGCGTAGCTTTGCATATAGGTGCCCAGCCCCTTGGCCACGAACGCGGCGATAATAAAGACCGGCACCAGGTAGAGCATCTGGACATCTTTTTCAATAAAGATGCGGTCCATCAAAGGCTTGACCATATAGGCAATGGCCCCCGTGGCGGCGGAGGTGAGCACCATACCGACCACCGCGGCTGTGACCTCTTTTTTGTAGCCTTTGTAGAGGGGCAGATAGTGGGCGAAAAAGTCTCGCAAGCCCTCGCGTTTTCTGCTCATCGGCTCTTGGGTCCCTTGGCGCTTTGGACTTTGTCAATATAGGCGTAAGTGGGACGGATAGCCCGTTTATGCGGAAGGTTTTGGGCCAGGCGGTCCAACACGTCGGGGTAGTTGTCAAACAGGTAATGGGCCAACGAGCCGGGAATGGGGTTGATCTCGTTGAGCAGAATTTTGCCCTCATGAACAAAAAAGTCGCACCGTATCAGCGCCCCGTCAAAAAGGGTGCCGTAGACCCGCTTAAACGCCTGAATCAAAGCCTCTTTGAGCCTCTCATCCACGTCGGCCTCGGCCACCTCCCCGGTGCGTCCGAAATCGAGGTATTTTTGCTCAAAATCCAAAAACTCCTCTTTTTGCGGCGCTTCAATACGGCCAATCACCCACTCGTCGCCGATCCGACAACCGGCCACGTTGTACTCGGCAATGCCTTCCACAAAAGGCTCAACCAGCACCTCGTCGTCAAACTCGAAAGCCTGATCCAACGCGTAATCGAGCCGGCCGGCTTCCCTCACCACGCTTACTCCGATGGAACTGCCAAGACGCAGGGGTTTGACAATGAGGGGCAACGGGGTTTTCACCTCTCTTGCATCATCAATGCCCAGACGCTCATAGGCAACCGTATCCACCCCTGCCCCATCGGCGTAGAGCTTGGTAAGCCACTTGTTGCAACTGACAACCGACGCCTCGCGCCTTGGACCGATGAAAGGGATATCGAAAAACTCCAGCAATGAAGCCAGCGTACCGTCCTCGCCCTGGCCGCCGTGCACCAGGTTGATCAGTACGTCAAACCCTTCCAGCCGTTTGCTTCCAAGCATCTTTTTGCGGTAAAAACCGCCCCGCTCCAGGCTCAGCCTCTCCCCTTTGCGATATGTTGCGTCGGCAAAATGGTCAGAGCGCATATGCTCAGGCGCAATCAGCCAAAAGCCGCCCTCCGCGTCCAGAAAAATATATTGACTCACATTGGGCAGAACTTTTTTTAGCGCGATGGCGCTGACAATACTGATCTCGTGTTCATAACTCTCACCCCCAAACAACAGAGCGAATTTCACCGTTTCATCCTTGTTTGCTTAATTTTCTCAGAGCCGCTTTGATCAGCGCTTCGGTACTCTCTTCTTCGCAGGCAGAAAGCGCCTTGTCGATCTGCTCTTTTTTAAATCCCAGGCTCTCCAGGGCCATGGCCGCCTCTTCCCGGGCGGGGGTTTGCGCCCCTTCGCCCCCGGCAAGCTCCATCGAAAAGCCCGAAAGCTCCACCAGAATGCGTCCCGCGCTTTTGGGACCGATGCCGGGCACCCTCTTTAACATCCCCACATCTTTGGCTTCGACAATCCTGGCGAAACTCTCGGGGCTGAAGGTGGAGCAGATGGCCATGGCCACCTTGGGCCCCACGCCGTTGATTTTAATAAGCGTATCGAACATCCGCTTCTCCCGACTGTCCAGAAAGCCAAAAAGCAGTTGCGCGTCTTCCCTGACGATATGGGTAGTCTGTAAGGATACCTCCGGCTCCGTCACCGCCGCGCTGCACTGCAAAGAGACAAAGACCTCATACACCACCCCGCCGGGCGTGGCCACATGCAAAAAGGTGGGGTCTTTCTTGACCACTTTACCGATTATGCCCGCAATCATCCGTTGATCTTTCTCACGGCGACGACATACCCCTCGTCATCCACTTTTTCCAGATAGATCTCCTCTCCTTCCGCGCCGGGTACCGGACGGTACTCCAGCGTCACGGCGGGAGTGAGAAGATGATATTCGACCAAAGTATACTCCTTCCATGCGCCTTTGTTACGGACAACCGCCGATACCATCATATCCTGGTAACCGGCCAGCAGGGTTTTACTCTCCTCGATACCGGATACAAGCTCCGCTTTCTCCGCTTTCAGGTCCGCAATCTTCTCCGCCAGTTTCTGAAACTGTCGGATCTTCGCCATAAAAGCCGGTTTGGGCGGAATGCCTCGCCGTTTGTCCTCGACAATTCTCTGTTTCAACGTTCGAACGGCCGATTCACTTTTTTGGAAGAGTTCCATCTTTTCGTTCAATTTCTCATTCAGTTTCTCGAGTTCCTCTTCCAATGACGCGATACGCTCTTCCAGGCTTTTGATCTCGTCATGATACGCCTCG
The DNA here is from genome assembly GCA_013153475.1 of Campylobacterota bacterium. Classification (GTDB taxonomy): domain Bacteria; phylum Campylobacterota; class Campylobacteria; order Campylobacterales; family Hydrogenimonadaceae; genus Hydrogenimonas. The sequence continues at coordinate 57,520 of JAADEJ010000086.1, read as the reverse complement.
ATCTCCGCCGCGTCGATCACCAGTTTGTTATTCTCTCCCCGCATATCGTCAAGGTCGATGGAAGAGACGGCATAAATTTTCGCGTTGGAACCGATCACTTTGACCGAAACCTCCATCGCGCGAATCTCTCCCCCGATCATCTGGCCCACTTCCGCCCTTTTGGCGATAACGCTGCCGCCTTCGATACGGCCGATTTTCGCCGTCTCTTTGACTTTCAGGAATCCCCGTAGCACGTTGACACGGGCACGGTCCGCAAAAATTTTGCTGCTTTGGTGGGTCTGCCCGCCGATTTCGACACTCTCGGCCTGTACCACCGCCGAAGCCCCGACATTCCCTTCCACTTTGATGTCGGTCGCCTCGATTTCGACACCGGTACCGATCGCGTCTTTCAGGGAGTCCTTTTCCTGGACGTGGATTTTCACGTCGGTCTCGACACCCGCGTCGATGGAACCGGTGGTTTTGAAACTGACCTCTTCGACCTCCATCTCGTCTCTTATGTCATATTTACCGTCCTCGAAGACCACGTAGCCGCCTTTGGCGGCACGATAGAGAATCTTCTCCTCCGTCTCCTCGACCGTTATGTTTTCACTGACGGAAAAATCGGGTTTCTGTGTCTCCTTGGGCTCTTCCACCGGAACGTAAACCCCCTGACAGTTGCGGCCGGGACGGCCGGGGCGGGGTTTGATATACTCGATCAGTATCTCACCGGCCTCGACGGCATGGATAAAACCGCGCCGGGAAAAATCGATACGCCCGTTTTTTTCGTTGGGTTCCTGTTTCTGTTTGTACAGAAGCAGCAGTTTGTCGTCGACGGCGGGCACGGCCGCGTGGCACTTGGCGACATCGAACGCCACATCCTCTTCTATTTTGAGCGATCCCTCCACTACGGCTTTGGCGACCAGCGCATCCAGGGTTTCACCAAAATCGAGATCCCACAACCCGATCAGCATACCGGCCTTGACCATCTTTTTGTGAATCGCGTCACGGATTTTTTCCGTCAGCCGTTCATCCGGCAGCAGGATGGACCCCTTTTTGATCGTGGCGACGATTCGCGTCTTCTCCCGATTGGCGGCAATCTGAAGAATCAGATCTTTTTCCCAGGGCTCTTCTTTATACTTCTTGATTTCGACTTCATAATCCTGTTTGACCTGGAAATTCGGGTTCAAAAGGATCTCGGTAGTATTGAACTGCTCCCAATCCCCCGCCTCGACCTCCGTCCACTCCTCTTTCTCGTCCATCTTGATAAAAGTTCGTGTATCGATCAGCCTGAAATCCAGTGACGTAATGGGCATATTGAAGTTCGCGGAAATCTCTTTCAATGCCTGAGGTATATCGTGCGTCCGTAACACGACATGTTTGAATGTCTTGTTCTTCGTATTTTTCTGCTCTTTCGCGTCCTCTTTCTTGAAGACTTTTTCAAATAACCCCATCTGAGTGTCGCTTTCCCGCCTGTGTTTACGTGATGAAATGCTATATTTTAATCAATCTATCGTTAAAATTCGCTCAACCCAAACGGCAGGTGTTTTTTTATGCGTCTTCGCTCCTTTTTTACCAACTCGGCCGGCATCATGACCTCCCGGGTATTCGGCTTTTTGCGTGATCTTCTCATGGCGTCGATTCTGGGGGCCAATATCTACTCCGACATCCTCTTTGTCGCCTTCAAACTCCCCAACCTCTTTCGGCGTATCTTTGCCGAAGGGGCCTTTACCCAAAGCTTTCTGCCCAACTACGTCCGCTCCGACCACCCGGATCTTTTCGCTGTGGCCCTGTTTAAACGCTTTTTGCTTCTGCTTTTGGCTCTTTCGCTGGCGGTAACGCTCTTTAGCCCCTGGGTTACCAAAGCGGTGGCCATGGGCTTTGACGCCAAAACCGTCGCGCTGGCCTCGCCGCTGGTGGCCATCAACTTCTACTACCTGGACCTCATTTTCGTCGTCGCCTTCCTGGCCGCCCTGCTTCAAAACAAGGAGCACTACGCCGTCACCGCTTTTGGCACCTCTTTGCTCAATATCGCCATGATCACCGCCCTCCTGCTCTTTCGGCACGAAGAACCGCTCAAGATCGTGCACGCGTTGAGCTGGGCGGTACTCGCGGGCGGCGCGGCGCAGGTGGCCCTTCATATATGGATGGCCCGACGCCTTGGCATCTGGCAGTCGCTGATTGCGGCGTTTGGGAAGCTGAAATCCCAACAGGAGAAGATCCAAACCGAACTGCGCACCTTCCACGGCGCCTTTTTGCCGGCGGTGCTGGGCAACTCCACGGCCCAGCTTGCCGCTTTCGTGGACACCTGGCTGGCCTCTTTTCTCAACAGCGGAGCCATCAGCCACCTCTTCTACGCCAACCGCCTTTTCCAGCTTCCGCTGGCACTCTTTGCCACGGCGGCGGCCACGGCCCTCTTTCCCTCCGTCACCCGGGCGCTCAAAGCCGGCAGGGTCCAAGAGGCCGTCACCGCCTCCCGCCGCGCTTTCGCCCTTTTACTGGGACTTCTGGGCGGCGCGACGGCGGTCACACTGGTACTGCATACCGAAATTGTCAAACTCCTCTTTGAGCGGGGGGCTTTCGGCACGGCCGACACCAAAGAGACGGCGCTTATTCTGCTGGGCTACATCGCCGGGCTCCTGCCTTTCGGGCTGGCCAAACTTTTCTCTTTGTGGCTCTATGCCGACAACCGCCAGAAAGAGGCGGCAATGATTGCCTCCAAATCCCTGGGCGTCAACATCGCGCTCTCTTTGCTCCTTATCGCCCCGCTGGCCGCCCCCGGGCTGGCGCTGGCCTCCAGCCTGGGGGGCTGGGTGCTCTTTTGGCTCACCCTCAAGGCGGTGGGAGGAGAGAGGGTTTTGGATATAATGCGCTCCAAATATATCCCCCACGCGTTAGGGTTTACGCTGTTTAGCGCCCTTGCGGCCTGGGGTATCAAGGCGGCACTGCATGGTTATTTATGATTCGGTTTCAAAACGCAAACGCCCTTTTGAGCCTGTTAAAGCGGGAGAAGCCCGTATCTACGTCTGCGGCCCCACGGTCTACGACGACGCCCACCTGGGCCACGCCCGAAGCGCCGTGGCGTTTGACCTGCTTAGGCGCACCCTCACGGCGCTGGGCTACAAGGTCACGTTTGTGAGCAACATCACCGACATCGACGACAAGATCATCCAAAAACACCTGCAAAGCGGCGAAAGTGTCGAAAGCATCACCGAGTATTACACCCGCCGCTTCAGGGAGGATATGTCGGCGCTGGGCGTTTTGCCGCCCGACATCGCCCCCAAAGCGACCCAATCGCTTGACGCCATTGAGCGTATGGTCCAAACCCTGCTGGAGAAAGGGTACGCCTACCAAAGTGACAACGGCGTCTGGTTTGACACCGCCAAAGATCCCGACTACTGCACCCTCTCACGCCGTTGCGGCGACGAGGAGGAGGCGCGCGCCCGTATCGAGCACGAAGAGGGCAAGCGCCACAGCCGGGATTTCGCGCTCTGGAAAGCGTGCAAAACAGAAGATGTCTGCTACGACTCCGCTTTGGGACGGGGCCGGCCGGGGTGGCATATCGAGTGCTCGGCCATGATCGCCAAGCACCTGGCCTACGAAGAGGGCGAATACCAGATCGACATCCACGGCGGCGGGGCCGATCTCTTCTTTCCCCACCATGAAAACGAAGCGGCCCAGAGCCGTTGCGCCTCGGGCAGAAAACTGGCCAAATACTGGATGCACAACGGCTTTGTGCGCATTGACGGGGAAAAGATGAGCAAGAGCCTTGGGAACAGTTTTTTTATTAAAGACGCCCTCAAAATCTACGACGGCGAGAGTTTACGCTTTTACCTGCTCTCTACCCACTACCGGGCCGATTTCAACTTCAACGAAGAGGATCTGCTCTCGGCCAAAAAGCGGCTGGACAGGCTCTATCGCCTAAAAAAACGGCTCTACGGCCAAAAAGCGGGCGAGGCGGACGCGGCTTTTAAATCGGCCCTTCTGGAGGCTTTGGCGGATGATCTTAACATCTCCAAAGCTCTGGCCGAGGTGGACGCCATGATCACGCAGGCCAACGAAACGCTTGACAACGACCCCAAAAACAAACCCGCCAAACGGGCCATATTGGGTAATATCAATTTCCTGGGTGACCTGCTTGGCATCGGCACGCAGGATGCCTACCGCCGCTTCCAGCACGGCGTCGACGACGCGACGAAAGAGCAGATCGAATCGCTCATTGCCCGACGCGCCGAAGCCAAAAAAGCCAAAGACTTCGCCACAGCCGACGCCATAAGAGAAGAGCTAACAAACATGGGTATCCGCCTGATGGACACGCCCAACGGCACCGTCTGGGAGAAAGATGAGACGCTCTCAACCTCTTGTTAGACTCTTTTTTGTATAATCTAATCCAAAAAGGAGCGCCGTGATCGACTACCAACGCCTCAAACCCCTGCTTTTCAAGCTTGACCCCGAAACGGCCCACCATATGGTGGCCGGCGTCCTCAAAGGCGCCCAGCGTTTCACGCCGCTCTTTTCTCTTATTCCCCACAAAAAGGTAGAGGACCCGCGCCTAGGTCAGGAGCTCTTTGGGGTCCGTTTCCCCAACCCCGTGGGATTGGCGGCGGGATTTGACAAAGAGGGCGAACTGGTCGGCGCCATGGCCGAACTTGGATTCGGTTTTAGCGAAGTGGGCACCCTCACCCCCCGCCCCCAGCCGGGCAACCCGCGCCCGCGCATCTGGCGCCACATTGACAAAGAGTCTTTGCAAAACGCCATGGGATTCAACAACCGCGGTGCCGAAGCGGCCCGCGCCACCCTGCTGAGCCAGCGTCCGTTCTCCATTCCCGTGGGCGTGAATATCGGCAAGAACAAAACCACCCCCGAAAGCGAAGCGCTTAAAGATTATGAGCGGGGGCTAAGGGCTTTCGGCGACATCGCCGACTACCTGGTTATCAATCTCTCCTCCCCCAACACGCCGGGCCTTAGAGATCTGCAAAACGAAGCCTTCATCGGCGAGTTGTTTGCCATGGCCAAAGAGATAACCGACAAGCCCATATTGCTTAAAATCGCCCCCGATATGAGCGAAGAGACAGCGGTAAGCCTGTGCGTCAAGGCGGTTGAAGCGGGTGCTGAGGGCATCGTGGCCACAAACACCAGCATCGACTACTCGCTGGTTCCCGATCCCGTTGACCGGGGGGGCCTAAGCGGCCGGGTGATCCGCGAAAAGAGCTTTCAAATTTTCGAGGCCGTCGCCAAAGAGCTTTTTGGGCGCACGGTTCTGATCTCCGTGGGCGGGATCGACAGCGGGTATGAGGCTTTCCGCCGCATCAAGGCGGGGGCGAGCCTGGTGCAGGTGCTCACCGGCCTCGTCTACCGCGGCCCCGAACTGCCGGGCCTTATCAACCAAACCCTCCTGCACCTGCTGGAGCGCGAAGGCTTCAAAAACATCACCGAAGCAATCGGAGCCGACCGCAAATGATCCGAAAAAAACCTTTTACCTTTTACCTTTTACTTTTTACCTTCCTGACAGGAGCCCTGATGGCAAGCTCTCTTCCCAAATACTACACCCAAACCCTCCCCAACGGGCTGGAGGTGGTGGCCATACCCATGCAAAACGGCAGTGGGGTCATTACCGCCGACATCTTCTACAAAGTCGGAAGTCGCAACGAGGTAATGGGCAAATCCGGCATCGCCCATATGCTTGAGCACATGAACTTCAAATCGACCGAGCATATGAAAGCCGGCGAGTTTGACCAGATTGTCAAGCGCATGGGCGGCGTAGACAACGCCTCAACGGGTTTTGACTACACCCACTACTTCATTAAGGGGGCCAGCCGCAACCTGCAAAAATCGCTGGCGCTCTTTGCCGACATGATGGCCAACCTCAAACTCAGCGACGAAGAGTTTCAGCCCGAGCGCAAGGTGGTGGCCGAAGAGCGGCGATGGCGCACCGACAACAACCCCACGGGCTACCTCTACTTCCGGCTTTTTAACAACGCCTACATCTATCACCCATACCACTGGACGCCCATCGGGTTTATGAAAGATATCCAAAACTGGACCATCGAGGATATCCGACAATTCCATCAAACCTACTACCAGCCCAAAAACGCCATCATTGTCGTCGCCGGCGACATAGAGCCCGAAGCGGTCTTTGAGGCGGCGAAAAAAGAGTTTGCCGCCATCCCCAACCACGGCGATATTCCAAAGGTTCACCAGGTCGAGCCCGAACCCGACGGCCCCAAACGGTTGGAGATCTTCAAAGAGAGCGAAGTGCAGATGCTGGCCATCACCTTTCCCATCCCCGACTTCACCCACCCCGACCAGCCCGCCCTCTCGGCGCTAAGCGAACTGCTAAGTTCGGGTAAAAGCAGCCGGTTGGTAGAGGAGCTGGTAGACAAACGCAAGCTGGTCAACCAGCTCTACGCCTACAACATGGAGCTCAAAGATCCCGGCGTCTTTCTCTTTCTGGCCGTCTGCAACCCCGGCGTCAAGGCCGAAGAGGTCGAAAAAGCGATCTGGGAGCAGATTACGCAGATCAAAAAGAATGGCGTAAGCCAAAAAGAGTTACAAAAGGTAAAAGTCAATACCAAAGCCGACTTTGTTTTCGGTATGGAAAACTCAAGCCAGGTGGCCGATCTTTTCGGCTCCTACCTGGCAAGAGGCGACATTTCGCCACTGCTTCGCTATGAGGAGGCCATTGAGGCGCTCACCCCCGACGACATCAAGCGCGTCGCCCAGACCTACCTGCAAAAAGCGCACAGTACCACCGTGATTTTACGTAAACGACACGAAAAGCAAGAGGAGAAAAAAGAGCGATGAACCCTTCCATTACCGGCGCCATGACGGCGCTTGTCACCCCTTTTAAAAACGGCAAAGTCGACCACGAGCGTTTTGCCGCCCTGATTGAGCGGCAGATCAGGCACGGCATCGACGCGGTGGTGCCCGTCGGCACCACGGGCGAGAGCGCCACGCTCAGCCACGATGAGCATAAAGCGTGTATCGAAACCGCCGTGGCCGTCTGCAAGGGCACGCCCGTCAAAGTGGTAGCGGGCGCGGGCTCCAACGCCACCCACGAAGCGATCGACCTGGCCCTTTTTGCCCAAAAGGCTGGCGCGGACGCCATCCTTTCGGTCTGCCCCTACTACAACAAGCCGACCCAACAGGGCATTTACGAGCACTACAAGGCCATTGCCGAGGCGGTGGAGATTCCGGTAATGCTCTACAACGTCCCCGGCCGAACGGGGCTGGATATCGCCCCCGAAACCGTCTTCAGGCTCTTTGATGACATCCCTAACATCTACGCCGTCAAAGAGGCTACCGGCTCCATGGAGCGCGCCTTGTTACTGAAAGCCAAACGGCCCGACCTGGCGGTTATCAGCGGCGACGATGCCATCAACTACCCCATTATGGCTACCGGCGGCGAGGGGTGTATCTCCGTCACATCCAACCTCTTGCCCAACCGCATCGCCCACCTGGTACATTCCGCCCAAAAAGGCGATTTCGCTGGGTCCAAAGCCGTCAGTGACGCATTGTACGACATGAACAAGGTGATGTTTGTCGAATCCAACCCCATTCCCGTCAAGGCGGCCATGTACCTGGCAGGACTCATTGAGACGCTGGAGTACCGCCTGCCCCTTGTAGCGCCGAGTAGCGAAAATATGCGCCGTATCGAGGCGGTTTTAGAACAATACGATATTCCCACACTCTAAAGGAGAGATGATGAGCCAGACCTGTCAAAGCATGAAGGGACGTACCCTTGTTATCAGCGGTGCCACACGGGGCATCGGCAAAGCCATTCTCTACCGCTTCGCCCAAGCCGGTTGCGACGTGGCCTTTACCTACAACTCCAACGCCGAAGAGGCCCAAAAGATTGCCGAGGATGTAAGTCAAAAGCACGGCATCAAGGCCAAGGCCTACCATCTGAACATTTTGGAGCCCGAAACCTACAAAGACCTCTTTAAAGAGATAGACGAGGATTTTGACCGGGTTGATTACTTCATCTCCAACGCCATCATCTCCGGCCGGCCCGTCGTGGGCGGATTTGGCCCCTTTATGCGTCTTAAACCCAAAGGGCTTTGCAACATCCACACCGCCACGGTGCTGGCTTTTGTGGTCGGCGCCCAGGAGGCGGCCAAGCGGATGGAAAAGGTGGGCGGCGGCGCCATCATCAGCCTCAGCTCCACCGGCAACCTGGTCTATACCCCCAACTACGCCGGCCACGGAAGCGCCAAGGCCTCGGTAGAGACCATGGTCAAGTACGCCGCGGCGGAGCTGGGTGAAAAAGGCATTCGCGTCAACGCCGTCAGCGGCGGCCCCATCGATACCGACGCGCTCAAGAAATTCCCCAACTATGAAGAGGTCAAGGCCGAGGTCGTCGCCCGCTCGCCCCTTAGCCGCATGGGTCTGCCCGAAGACCTGGCCGGTATGTGCTATTTCCTCTGCACCGACGAGTGCGGCTGGCTGACGGGCCAGACCATCGTTATTGACGGGGGCACCAGTTTTCAATGACCAAAGGGGCCCTGAACCTTCCCAACCTGCTCGCCTTCTCCCGCTTGCTGATGGCGCCGCTGATGCTCTGGCTTCTGGCCTACCGCGACAGCGCGCCGTTAAGCGGCATACACGCAAGCTGGCTTGACTACTTTTCAGCGCTTGTTTTCGTGCTGGCCAGCGTGACCGACTTTTTTGACGGCTACATTGCCAGACAGTGCGACCAGATGACCCAACTTGGCAAGATTATCGACCCGCTGGCGGACAAGATGCTCACCCTGGCCGCCTTTTTGGGGCTGATGTTGCTGGGCCGCGCCGACGCCTTTGCCATCTACCTGATTCTCACCCGGGAGTTTTTCATTACGGGCCTTCGGGTGGCCATCGCCGAAGAGGGCAAAGATGTGGCCGCCTCCTGGACGGGCAAGGTCAAGACCGTCGTGCAGATGGTGGCCATCGGCTTTTTGACCATGAACTGGCCCGGCGGCAGTGCGTTGTTGTGGCTGGCGGTGGCCATAACGCTGTATAGCGGCTATGAGTATGTACGCGATTACGTGAGGGGGCAATAGATGTTGGTCAACCGCAGTGCGCCCTGCGAGAGCAAACGGGGATTGAACAACATCGATGGGGGTGCCGTGTGGGCATGATCGTCTCATTACTCGTCCTCTCTTTCCTCATCTTTTTTCACGAATTGGGCCATTTCCTTTTTGCCCGCCTTTTCGGGGTGCGGGTGGAGCGCTTTTCCATCGGTTTTGGCAAGGTGGTTTTCTCCAAAACGGTAGGCGATACGGAGTACGCCCTCAGCGCCGTCCCGTTGGGCGGTTATGTGAAGATGAAGGGCCAGGATGACGCCGACCCTACCAAAACCAGCACGGATCCTGACAGCTACACCGTCAAACCGCCCTGGCAACGCCTGCTCATTTTGCTGGGCGGCCCGCTTTTTAACTTTGTGTTGGCCTTTTTCCTCTACTATGCCATCGCCCTCATGGGCGCCAACGCCTACAAACCGGTGGTGGGTATGGTGCAACCCCACTCCCCCGCCGCGGAGGCGGGACTGCGTGCCGGTGACAAAATTCTGGCCATCAACGGCCAACCCATCACCACCTGGGATGAGCTAAGCCAAACGATTCGCCAATCCAAAGGGGCGCTGATCTTTACCGTCGATCAAAACGGCACCCTCAAAGAGATCGGCGTCACCCCCCGCGTTCTGGAAGCGCAGAATATCTTTAAAGAGACCATTCGCCGACGCATGGTCGGTATCGGCCCAAGGGGCGACCTGACGGTGGTGCGGTACGATCCCCTTTCGGCCTTCGGCTACGCATGGCGCCAAACCGTGGACGCGTCGCTGATGATTGTCAAAAGCGTGCAGAAACTGGTAGAGGGCGTCGTGCCCGCCAAGGAGATGGGCGGGGTGATCGCCATTGTGCAGGTCACCGCCGACGCGGCCCAGCACGGCCTGGTGGCGCTCTTTGCCCTCACCGCGCTCATTTCGGTTAACCTGGGGGTGCTCAACCTCCTGCCCATCCCGGCCCTGGACGGCGGCCACATGATATTCACCCTGTATGAGATGCTCTTTCGCCGTCCGCCCAACGAAAAGGTGGTCTACCGTCTCACTGTCGCGGGCTGGGCCCTCCTGCTTAGCCTGATGCTTTTTACCATTGTCAATGATATTGCAAGGATAACCCATGGATAAAGAGATGATGAGAGAAAGACTCGACCGCCTTATCTGGCGGGTCGAAGAGGCGCGCATCAAGCGCAGTGAACACCATATTGTCAAGATTGTGGCGGTCAGCAAATATACCGACGAGGCGCACATTCAAACCCTTTACGAACTGGGCCAGCGGGCCTTCGGCGAGAGCCGGGTGCAGATGCTTCAGGAGCGGATAGAAAAGCTTGAGAGCCTGCCCATAGAGTGGCACTTTATTGGGCGACTGCAAAAGAACAAAATCAACCACCTCATTCGCGCCAACCCCTTTTTAATGCATTCATTAGACTCCCTGGAGCTGGCCGAAGCCCTGCAAAAACGGCTGGCGGATCAAAATACCCAAATGGCGTGCCTTTTGCAGATCAACAGCGCCCGGGAAGCCACAAAAGCGGGCGTCGATCCCGACGAAGCGGAGGATATCTACCTCAAAATCAAAGAGACCTGCCCCCATATCTCTTTGCGTGGCGTCATGACCATCGGCGCCCATACCGACGAGAAAGAGGCCGTCAAACAGAGTTTCGAGACCACCTACAAAATTTTTGAGAAACTCCAAAAAGAGGGGGCCGACATCTGCTCCATGGGCATGAGCGGCGATTTTGAGCTGGCTATTGCCTGCGGTTCCAACATGATCCGCGTGGGATCGGCCCTTTTTCAATAACCCCAAATCCCATTGACGCCGCCCTTAAAAGCGGTAGGCGTCAATCTGCTCCACCACCATATCAGCTACCTGTTCAAGGGTTTTTTGCAACGCATTCTCAATCGCTTTGGAAGCCCCCACCGGTGGAATCCACTTCTTCTCCACGAGGCCGATCTTTTTGATCACTTTGGAATCTTTACCGTGAAAAAGCAGCAGGGTAACCCTGACCTCCGTTTTCAGATTCTCGCCGGTCAATTGCGCGCGGTCATAGCGGGCCTCCACCTTGTCAATATGCAGATAGATACGGGGGATCTGGTCATTGTAGACCCGTTTGTCCACCAGTTTGCACCCCTCCTCTTTCAAAGCGCCCACCAGCGCCTGCCTGAACCATTTGAGAAAATCGGTTTGGGTCTGCAACCTCGCTTCTACCTTCCCGTCAGAAAGTATATAGCCGATAATCTTTTTGTTTTTCCTCGTATCGGTAAAGTGGCCCACGTAGATGGTGCCGCTCTTTTTGAAAGCGGCGGGTTTGGCCGCATAGGGCGACACATCAACCGTCTCAACCGCTTTGGGCGCACACCCTGTCGTTACCAACAAGGCAATGAACAGCCAGATTCCTCGTCTCATGACGCACCTTTCCCATATTTTTTCAGAGATCTATTTTACCCTTTTGTTACCGTTTATGAATCCTTTTTTATGTAAATAAGCGTTACAATGACGCCATGAAAAGAAAGACGTCACTGGGCCCCTGCCCCGCCTGCGGCGCGGAGGTATCGGCCAAAGAGGGGTTTTACGGCTGTTCCCGCTGGCGGGAAGGATGTGATTTTACGCTCGATACCCGGGCTCTGGCCCACATAGGGCACCCCGTCCTGACCCCTTCACAAGTGAGAAAGATTCTCAAAGGGCCGACCCAGTTGCCTTTTCGCACGGCAAACGGAACGGAGCGTCTCTACTGGGTTTCACTTCAACCCGTTGAAGGTCGGTGGCGGCCCCGGATCGATTTTGAAAAAGGCAGCGAGGCCGAATCATTGGGCCGCTGTCCCCTTTGCGGCGCGAATGTGATCGAGTCGGCATTGGGTTACGGGTGTGAACGCTGGGATGAGGGGTGCGAATTTACCGTTTTTAAAAATGCCGTTAAGCGATTCGGGGGTAAAATGCTTTCCAAAAAAATGGTACGCGATCTGCTCCGGTACGGCAAAGTGAATGTGACCGTCAAGGGATTCGACGGTTCACCGCGTACCGTCAACCTTCTACTCGACGACGAGTATGGATGTAAAATCGATTTCAAAGGAGAAGCGCATGGGTGAGGAACAGAAAGAAAAGGCTTTGCCCCAACCGGCCGAGGCGGTCGAGAAACTGCTACAGGAAGTGCAGGCAAACGGTTTTATGAACATGATCGATCTCGATCCCTATTTCGGTACGGTTGAGATACCCCTCGAAAGGGAAATGGAAGCTTTGGAACAGAGCCATCCGGAAGCGTTCGCCTTCTTTAAAAGCGTGATGGATGAGCTCAGAGAAGAGATGGAGATCCATTTTGAAACCACCGAAATGTATGAAGACGAGGAGTTCGATCAGTTTGTGGAGGATTGCCGCATCATCAAGGCCCGTTTCACCGACGAATTCGCCAAAGAGGCGGTGGAACGGCTAAAAAGCCTCTCCCAAACCATCTCGCAGGCCTAACAGGGATCGACCATCGGCCTGTTGGCGACCGTCTCCAGTAAAACGGTAGCGTAACTCCCTTTGGGGAGCGTAAAACTCAGCTCATAATGCCACGACTCTTTTTTATAGACACCGCGCAAACCTTCCGGCCAAACCCATCCGTAACGGCGTCCGCCCAGAGCGGGGATCGTGCGTATGAAATCTTTTTCCGTCTCTCCCGCCAACCCCACGGCTCTCTTGAGTTTTTTTCCCGAGAGCGGCCCTGTGGGAGAGAGATCTTTTTGCGAAAACCGTAGCGCCTCCGCTGCCGTATCTTCGGCGAAAAAGAGTTTGCCGAAAGGGTAGTGTTCCATTAATTCCCCCGGCAATATCTTGAAAAAATGGGGTTGCGCTTTAAGATTCTGCACCAACCGTTTCTCCCAGGCGAACACCTGTACCAGTTCACGCACGTCAAGCCCCCCGAAAAGCCGCCCTATTTCGACCCGCCGGCTCAACCATAGATTGAAATAGTGCGACTGGTAGGCGCTAAGAAGAAAATCTCTCATGCGCCGGTTCCGTATCTTCAGTTTTCCCGCCAGCATCGCTTCCGCGTCTTCGTAATTGCGGCCGTTTTTGCCAAAACGCTGGTACCCGAAATAGTTGGGCATCCCGTTGGCTGCGATCCATCCCAGCGCCTCATCGAGCTTCAGGGCGTCTGTGGGTGAGACCTTTTTGAGTCGGATGAAAAACCGGTTCCCTTTCAGATGGCCCATGCGGATTTTGTTGCGATGTCGGATGGTGTCTAAAATTTTGATGTCAGGATGCGAAAAACGGGCCAGTGCCGCCTCGGCGGATGCGGGCAAAGAGAGATGTTGCACCGTCATGGCGTGTTTGTCTTTGAGCCCGGCATATCCGATATCCCGTGCCCTGATACCCAGATGGGCACTGAGTATCTCCACGAGCTCCCAGGTTCCAAGCCCTTTTTTGCGTACCGTCGCCACCAGATGCTCCCCCTCGCCGCTGAACGGATAGAGCGGAATTTCGTTGACGGTGAAATCGGCGGGAGTCTGACGAAAATGGAATTGGATCGGCGCATGGGTCAGGGGTGAGAGTCGGTCGGTTTTCATAGGGGAAGTATAGCGTTTTTTGACGGATTGTTTGAATGGGAAAAATTATGAGAGTGTAAAAATATCCAAGAATGCACTCCGACGCTTCAAGCATTGTCTCGCATGCGATGACATTCGTAGCTTTAGGAGGGTGCAGAGGTGAGAGCCGCCAGGCGAAGAACGCGTAGGCTCGGAACCGCAGGCGATGTGCCATGCACCGCCGTCGGGTATCCCCGCCATATCATGGGCCTGGCCCATGACATGCGTCAAACTAAAAGGTGATGCCTCCGATAAGACGAAACGCCCAGGTATCCGGTTCATTGTCCAGATCGACCGCTTCGTAGGTGGCGGTGCAGTAGTACCCTTGGTGGTTGTAGGAGAGCCGAAACCCCAACAGGCTCATCCCGTCCTGCGGTTTGCCGTCGGAGCTGTAGGAGTAACGATCGTCCAGATCGAAATAGGTCCACCGCGTACCGGCCCAGAACCCCTCCAGGCCGACTTGCGCGAGGTCATAACCGAGTTGCACTTTATAACTGTCAGCATTTCTCAGGCTACCCGCTTCAAAGAAGTGGAAAATCATCCCGTTGGCGAAATAGGGGTAGCCGCCCCAGGCACCCAGCGTATAGCCGGTTCCTTCGCCGTCACTGTAAAAACTGGCTCCCGTGGCAAAATCAACGCCGTTATCCAGTTTGCCGTCGAAACGGGCCGAATAGATGGTATAACCGATTCCCTCGTTCCCGGGTTCTCTGCCGTAATCCTCCATCACCCCCACATCGTCGAAACGGATCAGTTGAAGACCAAAATCGTAAGAGAGGCTCTCCCACTTGTCCGTATAGTCGTACTGGGCGAAAAGGATATTGTACATATCCTTGCCGTAATACTCCCAAAGCTGAAGATTGTGGTGTTCGGGTGTGAAAACCAGCGCCGCGGTATAGACACCTTCGTCCCCTACGGCGTCTTTCACCGCGTCGGGAAGAAAACTCGCCTCACTCATGCTGGCATACTCTTCGCTGCCGCTTCGCGCACCGCTGTCCCACGGGCCCGCCATCTTGTAAAAGTAGGCCAATCCCCACTTCAGATCGGATACCGTGCTGTTGATGTAATAGGCGGCCTGAAAGGTATCGGCCAGCAGATACCAGTCGTCCGCGTCGATCATGGGGGTGACGATCTCTTTGGCTCCCACAACCGCTTCATGCCCCTCCGTTTTGTACCGAAGATAGGCCTCCTGCAAAATGGCGTAACTTTTCTGATCGGTTCCCAGCGCGAAGGTACGGCTCTGTTCCGTTTCGTCGTTCAAACCGAAATCCGTCACGCCCGCCCCCGTTATTTTTGCCGAGAAGCCGTGGAACCGGGGCGATTCCAAAGAGACTTTCGGGATAAAGTAGAACCCTTTGGAATCGGTATGTCCTTTGTTGACGTTGGGATTGGCGGGATAGGGGTTGGAGTAGTCGTATTCCACCCATCCCGCACGCATATCGCCGGAAACTTTCCAACCCGAGTCGTAGATTTGCAAACCTTCGGGCGTACGGGTGAGTATGGGATCGTAGGGGAGCCGTTCATCCGTTACCGACGCCGAAGGTGCGGCGATCGGTTCGGCGGCCTGCGCCAGGGTGGACACCACCGCCAAAGCGGCCATCAAAGATAGACGTCGCATCCGCGCTCCTTACTGGGCATAGGGGTTGAGCCCCAACTTCTCGATGATATAGATGGTCGCCTTCTGGGCCCGTACGCTGTTGCCGTACTTATCCAGCGGCGGCGAGACCACACCGATGGCCAGCTTGCCAGGAATGACGGTCAAAAGGCCGCCCCCTACCCCGCTCTTGGCCGGCGCCCCGGTGGCAAAGAGCCAGTCGCCCGCGTTGTCGTAGAGCCCGGCGGTCGCCATAACTGCCAGGAGCCTGGGAACATACGCTTCTTGAAGCACCCGTTCGCCGGTGACGGGATTGACGCCGTGATTGGCCAGCGTAGCCCCCATGACGCCCAGGTCATGGGAAGTAACGTTGACCGAACACTGTTTGGTATAGACCGTGGTCGCTTCCAGCGGATCGGAACCCATGCGGCCGTAGGCGTCCAGCAGTTTGGCGATGGCCTGGTTGCGCTTGTTGTCATTGACTTCCGATTTGTAGACCTCCCCGTTGAAGGGAAGTTTACGTCCGGCGTAGGCGTCCATGTTGTTCTTGATCTTCAGCCACCGCTCCGCCGAGTCACTGGCGCTCACCCAGCTGGTCGACTGGATGGCACCCGCGTTGACGAAGGGGTTGGAGGCGCTGCCGTGATGCAACTCGATGGCCATGATCGAGTTGAACGGCAGCCCCGTGGCGTTGGCACCGATCTTTTCCTGCAAAAACTTCGCGCCGTGCTGCCGCATCACCAGTGAAGCGGTAAAGACTTTGGAAATGGACTGGATGGAGACCGCCGCTTTCGTATCTCCCGCCTCGAAAACCCTGCCGTCACGGGTGACGACGCTGATGCCGAAGATTTTGGGGTCCACTTTGGCCAGCGCCTGGATATAGTCGGCGTTCTTGCCGCTATCATCGTTTTTGAACTTCTCGTAAGCCTCCTGCACCGCCTGACGGATTTTCGCCGCGCTCAATGCGCCCGTATCCCTCGCCTGCAGGGGCGCCGCCGCGACCCACAGGGCAAAAAGGGCTGTCAAAAGCCCCATAAAGCTCCGTCGCTTCATCTTTTTCTCCTCAGTCAAATTTGGTTATGCTTCATTGTACAAGAGCTTTTCTTAAGGAGTCGCCATGTCCCATCGCCGCCACGACCGTCATAAAAAGAGAGGGCAAATCCTCCTGTGGAGTGTGCTGGTCGGGCTCTCGGTTCTTTTGTGGTTCGCGCCGCCGCCCGAAGGACTCGACCCCAAAGCGTGGCGGCTTTTCACCCTCTTTTTCGCCACGATCTTCGCCATTATCTCAGGATTGATGCCCATCTTCGTCGCCTCCGTTCTGGCCCTTTCTCTGACGGTTTTGACAGGCGTATTGACGCCGAAGGAAGCCTATTCGGGTTTTTCGCAGGGGTTCATTCTGCTCATCGTCGCGGCCTTTCTGGTCTCCCAGGCGGTAGTGAAATCGGGGCTCGGCAAACGCATCGCCATGCTCATCATCAGCAAATTCGGCCACTCCACCCTGGGGCTGGCCTACTCCATGATGGCCACCGACATGCTCATCGCTCCCGCTTTCCCCTCCAACACCGCCCGCTCCGGGGTGCTCTTTCCCATCGTCAACGCCCTGGCACACGACAGCGGTTCCAAAGTGGCTGACGGTACCCGTAAAAAACTGGGGGCTTATTTGATGATGAACTCCATGGTGGGGCTGACCATCAGCTCCAGCCTGTGGCTTACCGCCATGGCCGCCAACCCGCTGGGGGCCAAGATAGCGGAGAAATTCGGGGTACATATCACATTCGGCGGCTGGCTCGTCGCCGCGGCTGTTCCGGCGCTGCTGGCCTTTCTGATCGCCCCCCGCTTTCTGATGCGCATCTACCCGCCCGAGCTCAAAACCACCCCCCAGGCCCCGGCCAAAGCCAGGGAAGTACTTGAAAAAATGGGATCCATCCACCGCAATGAATGGATTACAGGAGGCGTGTTCGTAGGGATGGTGCTTCTTTGGGCCCTCTCGGGAACGCTCGGCATCGACAAAACCGCCGTCGCCTTCGCGGGGCTGGGCATTTTGATGGTTGCCCGCATTTTCACCATGGCCGATATGCGGCTGCAGGGCGAAGCGCTCTCCACCCTCATCTGGTTCGCCACCCTCTACACCCTCAGCAGCTATCTCGATAAACTCGGATTCATGACATACGTCGGCGACCTGATCGCTTCGGGCGTTTCGGGCATGAGCTGGCCCATGGTCTACCTGACGCTGGTGGGCGCCTACGTCTTCATCCACTATCTTTTCGTCTCGCAAACCGCCCAACTGCTGGCGCTCTACGGGATCTTTCTGGAAGTAGGCGTCCAGGCGGGGGTGCCGCCCTATCTGCTGGCGATGATGCTGCTTTTTGCCACCAATTTCAACGCCGCCATCACCCCCCAGGGCTCTTCGGCCAACGTGCTCTTTGTCAGCAGCGAATACATGAGCTCCAAAGAGCTCTACCGCAACGGCCTGCTGATGACCCTGCTCAATTTTGTTATCTTTGTCGGGATAGGTAGCTTCTGGATTTTGTTCCTATCGTAACCGCCACATCCGCTTCATCCGTTCCTTTTCCGCCGCCGTTGCCGGGCGGACGGAGACGGTAAACGTGACCTTGGGATCTTCCGTCGGATCAATTAACGGCACCATAAAACTCTCGAATGTCACGGTGGCATCACATCGAAAGGCCCTATCCGGTTCCAATTGGACCATAGCCAAAGGAAACGCCATCATTTCGCGTGTCTGCGCGCGACTTAGCCCCGATTTTTGCCACTGGTTATAGAGCTTTTTTATGAAATCGGGAAGTTTGTCACGATAGGTGACGGTTTTGCGCAAACGGCCGCTTTTTTTAAGCGCGCCCCAAATGATCGTCACCCCTTTGAGGTTGTCACGCTCCTTGAAAGTCAACGGTGTCTCATCCTCAAATCCCCATCCGGCGTCCGGGCTCTCAATCACATAATCACCGCCCACATTGGAGACATAATACCCACGCATACGCTTCTTATATAGACAGTCGGAGGTATCCAGTTCATAATACTCCTCCATCGCCCAGATGTAAGCGTAACGATCCGGGTGAAACTGCAAAATCCGCCCCTCCTCCTCGTCGATATAGACCCAGTGGCGGTTATGTATCTCTTTGCGCACTTCAAGCGTGTCGGTCGCGCCTCGGTAGCCGTCCGTGGGTTTGTAGCGCCGGGTGATGACCGTATCGGTATCGACGACATAAAAAGGCTCACGACTTTCACACTCGACGGTGAGTTTGAGAGGCGCATTGTGACCGGAGAGAAAGATCCAGTCATCGTCCAGCAGTTTTTGACACGCTTTGGGCTCGATCAGCTCGATACGGTAGTGGCCGGATGGAAGTTTGGATTCAGTTTGAAACGCTCCGTTTTGAACCGGCGCCTCAAAACGGTTTTGCTCCCCGTTGTTGGGCCCTTTGCGCGTGAAGCGGATTCGCCCCTTTTTGAGCGGCTTGCCTTTGCCCTCTTTCACAAGGCCCGAGACGCTGTTTTGGGGCAAAGAGATTAGCCAGACGACATTCACATCTACCTTGAAACCGCAGGTGCTTCCCGCGCT
Organism: Campylobacterota bacterium; assembly: GCA_013153475.1. Lineage (GTDB taxonomy): Bacteria > Campylobacterota > Campylobacteria > Campylobacterales > Hydrogenimonadaceae > Hydrogenimonas. Next base: position 38,785 of record JAADEJ010000086.1, on the reverse strand, counting down.
ATGCTTTTTGGCAATCGTCTCTTTGGCAAAGACTTCCACCCCGTGCGGCTCGATCGCCTCGACCGGCGGGCCGATGCGGTAGTGGTAGCTGTTTTTGTTGTTGGCGCGTTTGGGTGCATAGCCCAGGTTGTAGCGGTAAAAGGGGCGCGAAAGTACATCGCTGATGGAGCGCAGGTAAAAATCATACCCCTGGTTGAAATCGACCGGATCGCGCGCAACGCTATCCTCCTTCGCGCCATCGAGCGCGCGGTCGCTCTGAGCGGCGCGGATGGTGACGCTGACGGCGCAGGCGTTAGGCGGGGCTTCGACACTGCGGGCCTTGCGCAAAAGCGACTGAAACGCGCGGGCGATATCGGACTCGATCCCGGTGCAATCCTGCCTGGACGTCCCACCCCATACCAACACACCCAGCAGACAGAGCGCTGTAACGCCCCGCGCCGCCGACATCTTACATACCTCCAAAGAGGCCTTTGAGCATCTCGGTGGCCTTTTGCATCTGCTGTTGCATCTGTTCATCGGGGCTGGGACGGGTGTTGGTGCCCTTTTTCGTTTTGGCGGCGGCTTTGTAGGCCTTGAGATTTATGGTCTTTTGGACAAAAGCCGCCAAATCGGGCCGTCCGCTCGGCGCGTAAACCTCCAACATCGCGCCAGGAAGTCTGGCGTTGAGCGCCTCCTGTTTGGCAAGTGCCACAAACCCTTCCTGATAACGCACCCCTTGAATGCGTCCCTGTTTGAGATTTTCCACCTTCATGCCGTTGGCCCGGTTGCGGGCAATCACACCCTTGTCGTTGGGATCGTTGGAGAGTGAGACGACGATGTAACGGTTGCCTTTTTGGTAAAGGGCATTGTCAAGTACAATGCCCATCATATCCATGCAATTGCTGCTTTTGACCAATTTCCACCCTCCGCCGGAAGATTTGAGCATGGGACCCAATAGTTTGGCCGGGCCATTTCCTTTGCTTCCCAGACAAAGCACGGGAGCTTTGCCGTCGCGGGTGACGGCACTTTTGGTCTTTTTGGAAGCCACGGCGGCGGGCAGGCTAAATTCGGCGGCGGGAATATCGCGACGACTGAATTTTTTTAGCGTTATTCCGTCGGCTTTGAGCAAAACGTAGTGTCCATCCAACGTATAATCCATCGCGTCGCCCATACTCATGGTATTCATCGCCTCGCCGATCCGCTTCATGGCTTTTACCAACGTCGGATCGTCGCTGACGACCACCTCCATTCTCTGGGGACCTTCTCCCTCGTTCACCTCGATCAACCATCGCTCGCCCACGATTCCCGCCACATTGGCGGTGCCGACTCTTTTGATCATTTTGACACTGCCGTTACCCGTCTCCTCTCCGACACCCGCTTCGGGGGGCATCTGTGCCGCCGCCTGACCGAAAATCTGGTTGAAAGCTCCCATCTGCTGCGCCATCTCATCCATGTCGATATATTCGGTCTTGTTGCCCTTTTTCACCAGCATCACTTTTCTCTTACCGACAATCATATACCCCCCGCTCTCGCCGTCGGACGACTGGGTTATGACCTTGACGTGATTGGCGTCTTTATAGCGTATCGTCTGCTTGGCATCTCCCATATCGTAAACCATTGTATAATCGGCCAATGCCGCCGTCGCCGTCAGGGCGATCCAAATTCCCCATCGTTTCATGTACGCTCCTTTTGTTGTTACCGTTGCAGTTGAGAAGAGTATAGAAGAAATTTGTGGCAAAAAAGGGGCAATCAGCGGTGGTGTGGCCGGCAGGGGTTGACAAAAGCGTACCGCCCAGCTTTGGCGAAAAAGGTCAGGGGTGTCCTTGTCGCACGGGCAATGCGCGCAAGGGCCCGTTTGCGGCGGGGTGAGACAGCCACGAGCATCTCGTAATCCTCGCCGGCGCACGCCATGGACTTTGGCAAAGGTTTTAAAAAGCGAAATCCCACCCGGTTACGACCGGCCAAACGGGCCAGATCATGGAAAAGGCCGTCGGAAAGATCCATCCCGGCACGCAGGTGCCTGGCGGCTCTGTAGACAAAAGCGCCTCTTAAAACGGGATGAACGAAGCGGGAGCGGGGCGAGACCCTACTGCCGCCAAAGAGTCTACGCAAAGCCTTTGCCGCCTCCCCCGGTAAACCCGTATAAGCCAGCCAGTCTCCTACTTTGATACCGTCTCGGCGCAGTGGACGGGGGCAATCGGCCAATACCGTCACGGAGATCTCCAGTTTGAAACTCACCACCGTATCACCCCCTACAATCCGAACCCCGAAAGTCTTAGCCGTCTCATACAGGCCCTCGGCCAATTCTCTCATCTGCTTTTTTGTCATATCGGGCGGCAGGGCCACGCTAAGAAGCGCGTAGCGGGGTTTGGCGTTCATGGCCACGGCGTCGGAGAGGTTCACCAGCATCGCTTTACGGCCAATCTCATACGGGCTCAGCCACCCCCGCCTAAAGTGCACATCTTCCATAAAAGCATCCTGGCTCACGCACATATTACCTAATATGGCCCCATCGTCGCCGATCGCTTTGTCAAAACTGAATTGTCGAATGAAATAGGCTTCTTTGTCCATGATACGCGATTATAGCGCAAAGAGTGCCTCCAATGGTAACATTGTCCCATGGCAAAAGCCCGTATACGGGGCGGGTTAAACTCTTTTATAAACTTTCTTTGTATAATTCAAGCATATTGGCGTTTATGCGCCCATGCCAAAAAAAGGATGCGTCTACATGAGTGTACAGATACATAATTATGATGTCGTGATCGTCGGTGCCGGTCTGGCCGGCCTGGCCGCCGCGCGCGAGCTTCAGCGGGCGGGCAAGCGGGTTGCCGTCCTCACCAAACTCCACCCCCTGCGCAGCCACTCCGGCGCCGCCCAGGGCGGTGTCAACGCCGCGTTGGCCGAGGATGACGATATTGAACTGCATATGTTTGACACCGTCAAGGGTTCAGACTACCTGGCCGACCAGGACGCCGTGGAGCTGATGTGTAACAAGGCCCCCGAAACGATCCGCTGGATCGCCAACATGGGCGCGGCCTTCAGCCGAAAAGCCGACGGCACCATCGCCCAGCGCCCCTTCGGCGGTCAGTCCAAACCCCGCGCCTGCTACGCCAAAGACCGCACGGGTCTGACACTGCTTCAAACCATCTACGAGCAGTGCGAGCGCGAAAACGTCACCTTTTTTGACGAGTGGTACGTCGCCGACATCGTCTACCGCGACGGCGTGGTCAGCGGTGCGGTGGCCTACAATATCCGCAACCTTGAGCCGGCCATCTTCGCCGCCAAGGCGGTGATGTTCGCCACCGGCGGTTACGCCCGCTCCTTTAAAATCAGCTCCAACGCCCACGCCAACACCGGCGACGGCCTCTCCATCGTCGCCCGCCACGGCCTGCCGCTGGAGGATATGGAGTTTGTGCAGTTCCACCCCACCGGACTGGCCGGAAGCGGTATTCTCATCTCCGAAGCGGCCCGGGGTGAAGGGGGACGCCTCTACAACTCCAAGGGTGAGCGCTTTATGGAAAAATACGCCCCCGAGAAGATGGAGCTGGCCCCCCGCGACGTGGTCAGCCGCGCCATTACCAAAGAGATTCTTGAAGGCCGCGGCGTGGGCCCCAACAAAGACGCCGTCGCCATCGACCTGACGCATCTTGGCGAAGAGATCATCATGGAGCGCCTCCCCGAACTGCGGGATCTTGCCATCACCTTCCTGGGACAGGACATGATCAAAGAGCCCATCCACATCGCCGCCACGGCCCACTACTCCATGGGCGGCATTCCCGTGGATATCGACGGCCATGTGCGCAAAAATCCCGACGAGATCGTTCGCGGCTTCTACGCCGCCGGCGAGTGCGCGTGTGTCAGCGTACACGGCGCCAACCGCCTGGGCGCCAACTCTTTGCTTGAAGCCCTCTTCTTCGGTCGCCATGTGGGTAAACACATTGCCGAAGACCTGGAAAGCAACCTCTTTGAAGAGCCCAAAGTGAGCGAAGTCGACGCTCAGACCATGCTGGATGAGATCGCCTTCTGCCTCAACAACAACGGCGACGAGCGCGTGCCCGAGCTTCGCAAGGAACTGCAAGAGAGCATGACCGCCAACGCCGGTGTCTTCCGCACCGAAGAGACCATGCTCAAACAGCGCGAGATTCTCAAGGACCTGCGGGCCCGCTACAAAAAGATCCGCATCGACGACAAGAGCAAAACCTTCAACACCGACCTTCAGGAAGCCATCGAGTTTGGCCATATGCTCGATTACTCCACCTTTATCGTCGAAGGGGCCATCGCCCGCAAAGAGAGCCGGGGCGCGCACTACCGGGAAGATTACCCCACGCGAGACGACAAAAACTTCCTCAAACACACCTTCGCCACCATGGACAAGGAAGGCAACGTCTCCATCGGATACGCCGATGTCACCCTTGGCAAATTCGAGCCGCAAGAGCGAAAATATTAAGGATTGGGTATGAGCACTGAACGCATCACAAAAAAGATCACATTCAAAACCTTCCGCTTCAACGCGGAGACCGACTACCTGCCCTACTTTAAGACCTATGAGATGGAAGTGGGCAAGGATGAGCTGGTTCTGGACATTCTCAACCGCATCAAATGGGAGTTTGACGGCAGTTTCAGCTACCGCCGAAGCTGTCGCCACGGCATCTGCGGTGCCTGCGCCATCAAAGTCAACGGCAAGCCGGTGCTTTCTTGTAAACAAAACGTCTGGGAACTGCTGGAGATTTTCAAAACCGACACCCTTTTGCTTGAGCCCCAGAACAAAGGGCGCGCCGTCAAAGATATGATTATCGACCGCAGTGACTTCTGGGAAAAGCACGCCAAACTCAAACCCTACCTTGAGGCCGAGATCGACGAGCATCCTGAAGAGGAGATCCGCGTCTCGCCCAAAGAGGCCGAAGCCCTGCTGGAAGCCGACTACTGTATCCAGTGCGGCAGTTGCTACTACGCCTGCCCCGTGGTGGAGGTTAATGAAGAGTATTTCGGCCCTGCGCAGTTTGCCAAAGCCTACCGTTTCAACGCCGACGTGCGCGACAACGCCAAAACCGAGCGCCTGGAAAAGGTACGGGAGATGGGCCCCGGCGTATGGGATTGCGTGAAGTGTATGGAGTGTGCCGAAGCGTGTCCCAAAGATGTCAATCCCATAGAAAAGATCACCAAGCTCCACAATCAACTCTTTGAAGAGGGGCTGGCGCAAGATAATGTGGCCACCCGCCACGCCGTGGGCTTCAAACACTCCATCGTCAAACACGGCATTCTTGACGAAGGGGAGCTGGTGCGCTACTCCGAAGGCAATATCGGCGTGCTCAAACACCTGCCCGAAGCCATCGCAATGTTCAAAAAGGGCAAGATCGTCATGCCCTGGAATATGCCCAAATCCAAAAATCTCGACGAGATCCAGACCCTGGTCAAATCCTCGTCGAAAGTCAAATTTTAAGGGGGAACGACAATGGCAGAACTCAAATACGCACTCTATACCGGATGTACGGCACGGGAGTCTACCCCCGAACTACTGATGTCGACCCTCGCGGTCGCCGAAAAACTGGGCATTGAACTGGTACTGCTTGATGAGGCGAGCTGTTGCGGCGCCAGCCACCTGCAGGATTTTGACGATTTCCTCTCCTTGGTGCTCAACGCCCGCAACATCTGCTACGCCGAAAAGCTTGAACTGCCGATGATTACCATCTGTAACACGTGCCAGCTCAACACCGCCATGACCAAAGAGCGCCTCGATAACGACGACGACCTCAAATCCCAGGTCAACGAGAAGCTGGCCGAAGTGGGTCTGGAGTACAAAGGCACCAGCAGTGTCCGCCACTTTTTGTATGCGCTGATTGAAGATTACGGCCTGGACAAACTGGCCGAAAAGGTGGAAAAACCCCTCAGTGACTTCAACGTAGCCGCATTCTACGGATGTCACAATATCCGCCCCAGCCACCTACACACCGAGCAAAACGGCAGTGAAGAGAACCCCTACAACCCCACCTCTCTTGATCGGCTCATTGAAGCGCTTCAGGGCAAAAGCGTTGACTATGAGAGCAAAAACAAGTGTTGCGGCTTCCACGCCGACTTGCAGGCCCCCAAAACGGCCAACCGCCTCACGGGTACGGCTCTGCTGGATGCCATGGACAACGACGCGGATATGATGGTTACCCCTTGCCCCCTCTGTCATCTGAACATGGATGTCAAGCAACACGCCGTGGCCAAAGAGATGGGACGCGACATCGCCATGCCGGTTCTGCACCTGCCCCAGCTCATCGGCCTGGCACTGGGTATTGAGCCCCAAAAACTCGGCCTTCAACACAACGTCGCTGACGTAACATTTGTTTAATATGACTCACTACATGGGCAAAGCCCATGTAGTGGCAGGGACTACCGTCCCCTGCACCCCTCTAAAGCTACGAAAACTTTGTTTTCGAGACGATAGTGCTTGCACTATCGGAAAATCTAACATAGTAAACTGAACATCTTCAACCCATATTTCTTATTATATTCTTAATCAGTTGATCAATTCAGAGAAAATTTATCTCATTTAACCGCAATTTGCTACAATACTTCCAAACCAAATTCAAAAAGGAGGCACTATGCCCAAGATTAACCGATATGTCGACATCGACACCGTAGAACGCGAAGCCAAAAAAGATTACATCGACCGCCACTCCCCCTTCATTCACTGTGAAAGCAGTGCGAAAGCGGGCGAGAAGTTTGCCGTCACCGTCAAAATGGGTAACGAGTACAGCCACCCGGATGATTTTGACCACTATATCGCCTATATTCAACTGTGGAACGGCGAGACCCTGCTGGCTCAGGCCAACTTTACCCCCGGTACCCTGGGCAACCAGAAAAGCCACGCCGAAGTGACTTTTAACATCATTCCTACCGGCAATAAGCTCAAACTGACCGCCATGGCCTACTGCACCAAGCACGGTCTTTGGGAGAGCGATCCGGTCGAAGTGACCGTCGAAGGCTAACCCGTTGAAGAGCGGCTTTGGCCGCTCTCTTTTTCTCACAAAATTTAACCCCTTTTTAACCCCGTTTCACCTACACTTAGGGCCATGAATCGGCTTTACAACGCGCTACAACTCAAACGGCTCTACCAGCTTAAACAGATGGGTTTTGCCTATACCCCCCTTGTGCAACCAAAACAGGCCACAACCACCACCCTGCCCGACTCGCTTGATGCGCTTAGAGAGATGGTCAAACAGTGCCAACTCTGCGCTTTGAGCAAAACGCGCACCAAGGCGGTCTTTGGCGAGGGCAACCCCCATACCCCCCTGATGTTCGTGGGTGAAGGGCCCGGGGCGAGCGAAGATCTCTCAGGCCGTCCTTTTGTGGGCAGAGCCGGCGAGCTTTTAACCCGCATGATCGAAAACGTGCTGGAGATTCCCCGCAGTGAGATCTACATTGCCAACATTGTCAAGTGCCGTCCACCCAACAACCGTGTTCCCACCCCCGAAGAGGCGCACACCTGCCTGCCCTACCTGCAAAAGCAGATTGCCCTGATCCGTCCCCGAATTATCGTGGCGCTGGGGGCCACCGCCTACCACTACTTAACAGGCGATAAAAAGGGCATTACAAAAGTTCGCGGCCGGCTGATTGAGATGGACGGGTACAAACTACTGCCAACCTACCATCCCAGCTATCTCCTGCGCAACCCCTCGGCCAAAAAAGAGGCTTATCACGATATGCTGCTTGTAAAGGAACTGTTATGAAACTGCATCGACTCCTCCTGGGCGGAGCGCTCGCTCTGACATTGTGGGCACGTGAACTCTCGCCCATCCCCCTTCCCCGCATGGAAGTGATAGACCTTGATCCTGTTGACTATACCCCGGCGGAGCTGATAATCATGGCCCAACAAGGAGAGGTTTTTTCTTTCCTGGCAAAGAGCGAAGCCGCCGACAATCCCCAACTCCTCTCTTTAAGAGATGAGATTACGGCCCGACTGGGCTGGCAGAAGAGCGCTTTCCCCCTTCTGGTACCATCCGATATACAGGGCTTCAAAGTCGCCCTGACCGCCGACCCCAGGCGGCTGGGACACTACTACCGCAAAATCACCCAAACCCTCCTGGGCTACCTGACCGCCAGGGCGATCCCTTTTGAGCTGAAAGTCATACCCGTCAATAGCCAAGAAGAAAATTTTGCCCAAACCGTCAGCCGACTGAGCGACAGCTATGACCTGATTATCGCGCCCGTGACGGAAGAGAACGCCTACAACCTGTGCGAATCCGTCTCATCGGGAACCGTCTATATTCCAACCCTCAACGCCCAACGCCTCACATGCGCCAACCCCCACCTTTTTTTCGGCGGCATCGACTATGACGAGCAGTTGCACCTGCTGGCCCAAAAAGCGATGGAACATCCCGAGAAGCCGGTTTTTGTCGTCTCGGACCGCTCACCCCTTTCTCAACGCCTTGGCGAAGAGTCCCTAAGACTGCTTCCTGACGCGCGCACCGTCAACCTCGGCAAAGGGCGCTACTTCAAACCCCTGATCATGGCAAATGAAGATCTCAACACCTCCGTAACCCTCACCCATACCCCCGTGGTCAAAACATCTCTTTTTCTTTCCCAGATGACCCTGGCCGATATGCACCCCGGTCTCATTCTAAGCACCCAGCTCAACTACTCACCCAAACTGCTCACCCTTACGCAGTTTCAGGACAGGGAAAATATGCTCATAGCCAGTGCTATTGGAGAGATTGACCCCAAAATCGACGAAACCATCGCGTTGACCGGCGGCGAAACCCGCTACAACTGGCTGAACTACGCCGTTACAGCCGGTGTCGACGCCTTTCTCGCCAAGGCGAACGCTCTTGAGCGTGTCACCGACACGCCTTTGCAAAACAACGGCCTTTTCTACACCACGCACCTCTATGAAGCGGGACGTTTCAGCTTTCACCCCGTCGAGGTAACGCCTTCAGTAGCGCAAGAACCGGCTCAGGAATCTTTCCCACTCTACCGTTAGCCAGGTAAGCCAAAAGGACCCTGGCCTGGAAAATTGGTTCATCTTTTAGCCAAACCGTCTGCCACAATGTCACGGAAGCCTTCTTGTAGGCTTCCACCTCTGTTGTCACCTCCAACTCATCTCCCAGTGACGCGCTTTTAAAAAAGTCCGCCTCAATCCGGCGCACCACAAAAAAACCGCTCTTGCTGTGCGGCGACAACCCTTTGGAAAAAAAGAGCTCCGACCGCGCCCTCTCACAAAACTTCAGATAGTTGGCATGGTAAACAATACCGCCGGCATCTGTATCCTCGTAATAGACCCGTATTTTCACTTCACAGCCTTTAATAGTTGATAGAGAGATAAATATCGGTGGTGGTTTTATTGTTGCCCACTTCCGGAACGGGGTTGTCGTCATTGACGATACGGTAGACCCATTTAAGAGAGATCATACCGTTGATGGGCATCTCCACAGTCAAGCGAAGGCGTGAAAGCCAATCGGCTTCGGGATCGGCCAAAGAGGGCATATAGAATATATCCACCCCCACAATCAACTCTTTAATCAGCAAAACCCTGCGCAGGTGATCCTCGGCCGAGATGCCCACAAAAGCCGCGCTGTATTCGTTGCTTTCAATTCTCTCTTCTCCCGGCGGAGGCGTGTAGGCATAGAAAGATTCATACACATATCCCGTACCCACTTTGGCCTGCAACCAGGTGTATTTGTCAAAATAGTAGCGGTATCCGTACCCCAATGCCGGATAGAGTCTATAATCAATACCGCGGGGTTGGTCAAACTCATATCCGGCCTGAAGGAAAAGAAAGTGCCTCTTTTTGAAATAGTAGTCATCTTCGCCAAAAAGCACCAGTTCCTTTTTATCCAGGGTCTTAAACGGCCCGTTTTCTGTAGCGGTGGTGGTGGTTTCGTAGGCGTAGTGGGCATCGAGAATCTGTCGATGGCGCATCTTTTTTCTCTCGGCGTGGTAGCTGATGGATATTTTCCGCTTGTCTTTGACACCGGTTTCGGTCTCGACACCAATATCCAGATTGCCCCGTGAATAGGGGAAAAGATTTCTCAAACGGTTCTCGATAGAGCCCGCTTCACGAACCGAAAGAACAAAACGGTCGATATTCTCAATTTTGACAAGCTCTTTGATATCTCCATGCCTGACCACCAAAAAAGCGTGCTCTTTTATGCCCACAATTCTACCGGTGGTCTCTTTGCCGTTATAGAAGATGTGGTATTCGTGTTCGGTGGTGATCTGTTCAATGTTTTTATACTCTATGCGTATACTTCCGGTACCGTACACAAGCGAAAACTCGACATATTTGGCGGTCAGTTCGGTAATGCGCCCCTGGAGCACCGTTCCTTTGACCACAATGGTGTCGACTTTATTCGCCTTTTTGCGTAATTTCAGCTCCTCCGCCTGATTCGCCCCTTTGGCCTTGCGTTCAAGACGATCTATGCGCGCTTTTATAACATCGGTGGGACGTACGTCATCCAGCTTTTTCCCCTCTTCCGCAAAAAGCAGAACACTCAGCATAAGCGGAAGGAGGAGCCGGCGCATCTACACTTCCACCTCTTCCACAATATCCAGGCCAAAACCGCCGAGCCCCACAAACTCACGTCCCTTGCTGGAGACAAGCAGGCGAATATTGCGGATCCCCAGATCCGAAAGAATCTGCGCCCCAATGCCGTACTCTTTCATGGTCTCTCCGCCCAGCGGCGTGTCGTCGGCATCCAAAAACACCAATACCCCCCCGTTTTTCCTAAGATACTCAATGGAGCGTATCAACTGACCGTAGCGCGACTGATTCAAAAAGAGGTCCACGTCGGTGCCGATATTGTGAAACTTGACATTCTCCGTTTCATGAAGTTTGTAAAAGACCAGGGCGTAATGCTCTTTGCCTCTGTGATCTTTGTAGATACGCTTGGTTACCTTGGTATCGAAAAAGGCAATCTCCTCCTCTTTTTCCAGACGCACCAGCCGCTCATTGCGCAGGCGGTATTCCACCAGGTCGGAGATATAGACAATGCTAAGATCGTGCTTTTTGGCAAACACCTCCAGATCGTCCCGCCTGGCCATCTGACCGTCTTCTCGCATAATCTCGCAGATCACCGCGCTGGGCGCCACACCCGCCAGCCGGCACAGGTCTACCGAACCCTCCGTATGGCCCGTGCGCACCAGCACCCCGCCCTCTTTGGCAATAAGGGGAAAGATATGCCCGGGGCGTACAAAATCGTTGGGGGTGCTGATGGGACTGGCCAGCAGTTTGATGGTCATATCCCGCTCATAGGCCGAAATACCGGTGGTCGCTTCGCGGGCGTCCACGGAGACGGTAAAGGCCGTCTCATGCTGGGAGTCGTTATGGCGCACCATCGGCTCAAGCTCCAGCCTGTCGGCAATCTCTTTGGAAAGGGCCACGCAAATCAGCCCTTTGGCCTCCGTAGCCATAAAGTTGACATGCTCCGGGGTACTGAACGTCGCCGCGTAGACCAGGTCTCCTTCGTTTTCCCTGTCTTCATCATCTATCATGACAACCATTTTGCCCCGTTTGATCTCCTCAATCGCTCTTTGCACACGTTTAATCGGCATCTTTTTTCAATCCTCTACGTAATTTGAAAAATTATATCCAAAAACTCTTGACAATGCCGTACTTTTGCATTATAATTCTGCCCGTAAACAAACGACGTAAACCTCTCAGATTGGGGTGTCGCCAAGTGGTAAGGCAGCAGGTTTTGGTCCTGCCATTCGGGGGTTCGAGTCCCTCCACCCCATCCACTCTTTCACAATCTTCTGTCGCGGGATAGAGCAGTCTGGTAGCTCGTCGGGCTCATAACCCGAAGGTCGGGGGTTCAAATCCCTCTCCCGCAACCAAGAAAATCCCTAAATTCCGGGCTTCAAGAGCTTCAAGAAAAATTCAGCTAACTTAAAATTAACTTAGTGTCAATCGAAAATCGGCGTTTTCTACTGACAGTGTCAGCTAAACATATTCACTCGAACCACTTCCTTGTCGCTATTTTAACCAATTTTACCAATGCGTTTGAACAATCGTTTTTCTCAGTTTTTTATTATTGTTTGCCTGATACCATTACCCGCAAAACATTCAAACCAAAGGAGTCAACATGATAAAAAGAGTCGTGTTCGCGCTGACACTGGGCGCTTCTCTGCTGTTTGCGCTCAATCCGCAAAAGGCCACCAAAGCGGAGCTTATGGGCATTAAAGGCGTAGGAGAGAAGAAGGCGGAAGCGATTATCAAATTTCGCAAAACCCACAAGCTGAAAACAAAAGAAGACCTTATGAAAGTGCCGGGCATTGGCCCCAGCATCGCCAACAACATTCTCAAAGACATCAAAAGCGCTGACAAGAAAAAACGCAACAAAAAGAGCGCCTCCAAAAACAAGAAGAAAAACCAAAAAACCGAGGCCCTGAAACCCAAAAAGAAAAACACTGCCCTTCCCAAGAAAAAAGGCGACAAGAAAAAGAGCAAACCCGCCTCATCCAAAAACAAAAAGAAAAAGTAAGGAGAGACTCCCCTCTCTCCTCTTCCTCTAATTCCTCTCTTATCACCGTTTGGCTATAATCGCGTTTATTTCAACCCTACACAGAGGCGTTTATGAGCGAGAAAAAAAGCAACTACTACGACCCCAAAGCGATCGAAAACGACTATTACAAAACATGGGAGAGCCGCGGCTACTTTGAAGTAGACGGCAACGCCGCCATACAGGATGAGGGTAAGACCTTTTGCATCATGATGCCCCCGCCCAACGTCACGGGCCACCTGCACATCGGCCACGCGCTCACCTTTACCCTGCAAGACATCATTGTACGCTATAAGCGAATGGACGGCTTCAAGACCCTTTGGCAACCGGGCACCGACCACGCCGGCATCGCCACCCAGAATGTCGTGGAAAAACAGCTACTTGAACAGGGCAAGACCAAAGAAGAGATTGGCCGGGAAGCCTTTTTAAAGCTGGCGTGGAAGCAAAAGGAGAACTCCGGCAACGCCATTACCACCCAACTGCGCCGCCTTGGCGTCTCCCCCGCCTGGAGCCGGGAGCGCTTCACGATGGACGAGGGGCTGGCCAACGCCGTCAAAAAGGCCTTCAAGACGATGTATGACGAAGGCTGGATCGTCCAGGGTAACTACATGATCAACTGGTGCACCCACGACGGGGCGCTCAGTGACATTGAGGTTGAATACGAAGAGCATGACGGCAAGCTCTACCACATCCGCTACCCCCTCAGTGACGGTAGCGGCCACGTGGTGGTCGCCACCACTCGGCCCGAGACCTTCTTTGGCGACACCGCCGTGATGGTGCACCCTGAAGATGAGCGTTATCAACACCTTATCGGCAAGACGATCCTTTTGCCGCTGATTGGCAGGGAGATTCACATCATCGCCGACGAGCACGTCGACAAAGAGTTTGGAACCGGCGTGGTCAAAGTGACCCCCGCCCATGATCCCAACGACTACGAGGTGGGCTTGCGTCACGGGCTTGATTTCATTACCGTCTTTGACGAAAAAGGGATGCTTAACGCCTACGCCGGCGAATTTGAGGGGCAAGAACGCCTGGAAGCAAGAGAGGCGATTGTACAAAAGCTTGATCAAGAGGGCTTTTTGGAGAAAATCGAAGAGCACCGCCACCAGGTGGGACATTGCTACCGCTGTAAAAACGTCGTTGAGCCCTACATCTCCAAACAGTGGTTTGTCAAAAAAGAGTTTGCCGCCAGGGCCGTCGAGCGCGTAAACGCCGGCGAAGCGCGCTTTTTCCCCGAGCACTGGATCAACAGCTTCAACGCCTGGATGCGAGACCTTAGAGACTGGTGTATCAGCCGACAGCTTTGGTGGGGGCACCAGATCCCGGTGATGTACTGCGACGCGTGCGGTCATCAGTGGGCTTTTGAGGGTGAGACGCCAAAAACGTGCGAAAAGTGCGGCAGTGACAAGATCCACCAGGATCCCGACGTGCTTGATACCTGGTTTAGCTCCGGGCTTTGGCCCTTCAGTACCCTTGGTTGGGGCAATGGCGAGGCTTTCAAAGGGGAGAAGTGGTTTGAAGAGGACATGAAGGCCTTCTACCCCAACTCTTTGCTTATTACCGGGTTTGACATTCTCTTTTTCTGGGTCGCCAGGATGCTGATGATGGGTGAGCGTCTCACGGGTGAACTGCCTTTCCCCCACATCTATCTGCACGCCCTTGTCAAAGACGAGAAGGGGCAGAAGATGAGCAAATCCAAGGGCAACGTCATCGACCCGCTGACGATGATCGACAAATACTCCGCCGACGCCCTGCGCTTTACCCTGGCGGTCCTGGCGGTGCAGGGGCGCGACATCAAGCTCAGCGAGGAGAAGCTCGAGCAGTCGCGCAACTTCACCAACAAACTCTACAACGCCGCCAATTACCTGCTCATGAACGCCGAGCGTTTCGACGACCTCGCCCCCGAGACCATCACCACGCCGCTGGGCCGCTACATGCTCAGCCGCTTCTACATGGCCGTCGAAGAGACCCGCGACTACGTCGAGCAGTACCGCTTCAACGACGCGGCGACGACACTCTATCGCTTCTTGTGGGGCGAGTTTTGCGACTGGGGCATTGAGCTGAGCAAAGCGAGTAAAGAGAGCGTCGCCGAGCTTGGCGCCATTTACAAGGAGTCGATGAAACTGCTGCATCCTTTCATGCCCTACATTACCGAGTATCTCTACCAGCGCCTGGGCGGCGGTACGCTGGAAGCGCAAGAGTCGATCATGATCAAACGCTATCCCGCAAGCGGCCCCAAAGACGAAAAGATCATGGCCGATTTCGCCCTGGCCATCGAGGCGATCGTCTCCATCCGCCGCTGTAAGACGCTGGTGGACAAGGGCAATCAGCGCATCGAAAAGGCCTACCTCAAAATCGAAGCCCCGCTGGATGAGACGCTGATGCGCCCCTACATCGAAAAACTGGCCAAAGTGGACGAGGTGGTCTTTACCGACGCCAAACCCGAGAAGGCGGTAACGGACGTGAGCGACCATTTAGAGAGCTACATCTCCACCGCCGATATCGATCTTACGCCTATTTTGAATCGGTTGAACAAACAAAAAGAAAAACTCGAAAAAGAGATCATGAAGCTTGGCAATATGCTAAAAAACGAAAAATTCGTCGCCAACGCACCCGCCAAGGTGGTCGAAGAAAACCGCGCCGCCCTGGCCGAAGCCGAGCAGAAACTGGAAAAGATCAAAGCCGAACTCTCGGCACTGGAGGGGTAGTTACGCCCCTACCCCTTTGGCCCTCTCCTCTTCGCTGACCCGATCGACCAACTCCAACGCGTCGAGGGTGTTTTGAATGATCTTCTTTTTGCTGGTCAAAGGTTTCATGGCCAGGTTTTTGGTCCGCTTGTCGGTCGATGGATCGGAAAGGATGGCCATTACCTCCTTTTCCAGCTCTTTGATGTAATCGTTCAGACACGCCCGGATATTCACGATTCCTCCTTCTCTTTGCGCAGTTTTTCACGCAGTTTCTCCCACCGCTCATCCAGTGCCTCGCCGTCGCCGTAGGGAAGAAAGTAGCGGTAGTGTCTATGCACGCTTCTCAGCCGCCTGGCGTGGCGGATGGGACACCAGAATTGTTCCGTCCTGGCCGCGATCTCCTGCACATAGGCCACAAGCCCGTTGAAGTAACCGCAATAGACGCAGTTGAGCTTTTGCAACAGGTTCAGGTAGGCGAGCCGGTGGCGGTCGATGGCCATGTAATCGCCCCGTTTGACTTTGGGAATGCCGTAGAGCGGAAAGCAGCTCCACTGATAGAAGCTGACAAACAGGTCCATCACCACCGCCGGAATGATCATGGCGTAAATAATCGGGGCGCTGAGGGCATACCGCTTGTTGCCTTTCAGGATATACCGAAACAGCGGAATTCTTTCGGCCGAAAAGTCACAGGCAATCTTTTCTACCCCTTTGTCAAGCTCCCGATAGAGCTCAGCCTCCGTTTTTTCCAGTTTTTCCAGTAGTTCTCGTATCTTTTCATGGTTGGTCATGCTACAATGATACAATAAAAAACCGTCCAAAGGAGTCCCTTTTGCCCGAAAGTTCCCAAATTGCCGAGCTAAACGAGCTGGAGGAGATTACCTGCACCAATACCGACCCCCTGCCGGTTCTGCTCAAAAAGAAAAAAGCGATCCGCAAATACCTTCAGGCCGAAGAGCTCAAGCCCTATCAGGCGGAGCTTATCAAACTCCAAAAGCACCTGGAGATCAACAAACAGAAGATGATCATTCTCTTTGAAGGCAGGGACGCCGCGGGAAAAGGGGGAACCATCCGCCGGGTCACCCGCTACATGAACGAAAAGCACTACCGGGTCGTGGCCCTGGGCAAACCCACCGAAGAACAGCGCACCCAGTGGTATTTTCAGCGTTACGTGGAGCAGTTTCCCCACGGCGGGGAGATTGTGCTGTTTGACAGAAGCTGGTACAACCGGGCGATGGTGGAGCCGGTATTCGGGTTTTGTACTGAAGAGGAGTATAAAATCTTTATTGAAGATGTGCCCAGTTTTGAAAAGACGCTGGTCCGTAACGGCATCACATTGATAAAACTCTACTTCTCCGTCACCAAAGAGGAGCAAAAGCGCCGTTTTGAGCGGCGAAAGACCGATCCGCTTCGGCAGTGGAAACTGAGCGAAGTGGATCTTCAGGCCCAGGAGAAGTGGGACGATTTTACCAACATGAAATACGAAATGCTCAAACATACCCACACCACCATCGCCCCCTGGACCATCATACGCAGCGACAACAAACACCTTGCCCGCCTCAACGCCATGCGGGTTATTCTTAACGCCGTCGATTACGAAGGACGGGACGAAATGCTCGATTACGTGCCCGACGCCAACATTGTCGTCTCGGGCGCGAGAGAGATTGAGCTGATGGAGGCCCAACGCCTTAGAAGCGGCAAGTTCATAGGATAGATAAAAAGTAAAAGGTAAAAGGTAAAAGGTGAAAGGTTTTGGAAAGCCTCATTTGCTTTGATGTGTATAGAATGGGTAAAAAAACGGAAGGAAATCCATGGTCTTTAAAAATCTGATGAAAGAGGATGTAAAGGTTGACAAGAAGGCTTTTTTGGAGGCGATCAATGCCCAAAAGCCCATGGCCGTCACCCATAAGGGTGAAATTCTTTTTGGCACACCCGATGAGCTGCCGGCCAAGCCCTACGTCTATGTGGGCCAACCGGCCTCTTTAACGGGCACGGCCGGCACGCCCCCCACCCCGCTCAAAAAGATCCTGGGTGAAAACTACGAAGTCAAAGACGAAGGCGAAACGGTCGCCATCTACGCCGGCCGGGCGTGGCAGGAGCTTTTGGCCGCCAACGAGCCCTATGCGCTCTATCTGGACACCACCGCCGACGGCATCGCCGAGTTTAACGACGAAGTGCTGGAAGACCTGGTCTGGTACAGTTGCGAATTTGGCATCAACTACCGTGAGATCGCCGAGCACCTGGAAAAACATTGTGAAGGGCTGATTTTGTGTGTAGAGAACGAGGTGCCGTACAACTTCAACGGCGCCGCCTTTGTCGACGATATTCAAAAGGCCAGGGAAGAGGCCAAACGTTTTATCACCGACACCCTTCAATCACGCATCGCCGACGGATCCATCGACACAGCCGATCTTACACCGGAAGAGGAAGAGTCCCTCACCTTTTTTTCCGTGCTTTGACCTCCTGAATCGTCTCAAGAATCTTTCTGAATTCCAGATGCTCCGCCAATCTGGCGGTCATAGCGGCCGCCGGTGAGTCGGGCATGGTACCGAGCAGCTCTTCCAACGCGTCTTCATCCAGCAAAACCGCCGCTTCAAAAAGTTTGTCGAGGGTTTCGTCGTCCAGTGCCATCAACGCGTCGGCATAGCTGTCTTTGTCTACGGGAAGTTGACGCTGCGCGTTCTCGTCATCGTCACCGTTGTTTTTATAGATATAGCGAAGTCCCAGAAACTCTTTCATGGTTTCATAAATTTCGTCGGCGACATAAGGTTTGACGACAAACCCGTCCATACCCGCCGCCATCACTTTTTTCTTCTCATCGGCAAAAGCGCTGGCGGTCAACGCCACAATAACGACCTTGTCTCCACCCGGTAACGAACGGATAATACGCGTCGCCTCTTCTCCGTTCATCTTCGGCATACGTCTGTCCATCCAGATGAAATCGGGGTGCCATGTCTTGAAGATCTCGACCGCTTCTTCCCCGTTGAGCGCCTCTTTTACCTCCACACCCAAAACATCCAGAATCGAGCGCAAAAGCATCCTGTTATCCTCTTTGTCCTCGGCGATCAGTACTTTGATACCCTTTTGGGAAGGATCGAGCCCGATAACTTCGCTGCGTTTTTGCGATTTGAGAATATTGTTCTCTCCGTTTTCGCAAACCTGATAGGGTATGGCCGCATGAAAAGTACTTCCCTCCCCCGGTTTACTCTCGGCCCATACCCTGCCGCCCATCGCTTCCACGAACTCTTTGGTAATGGAAAGGCCCAACCCGCTTCCGGTTTTTTCGGAGGCTTCTCCTACCTGAATGAAAGGTTCAAAAACCCGTTCCAGATCCTCTTTCTCTATGCCGACCCCTTCATCCGCCACATGCATATACAAAAAGCTTCCGTCAGCGTCCAGACTCAACCGGATGGTACCTTTATGCGAATATTTGATGGCATTGGAGAGGTAGTTCAAAAGGATCTGACGTATTTTTTCTCCGTCAGCCACGATACAACGGGGAAAACGGGAGGTCTGATCCAAAACGATCTCCAACCCTTTGTTCTTGGCCCGCTGACTCATCAGTGCCATGGTCTCCTCGATCAGAGCGCCAAGATCCATCGGCGCTTTTTCAATCTGTATCTTCCCGGACTCCACCCTTGCGAGATTGAGCACGTCATTGATCAATCCCAGCAGAAAAGAGCCGCTGCGAAAGATAATGCCCAGCCGCTCTCTCTGTACGGGCGAGAGAGACTCATCCTTCAAAAGAAGATCCGAAAAACCCATAATGGCATTGAGCGGGGTGCGCAACTCATGACTCATATTGGTAAGAAAAATGGATTTGGAGCGGTTGGCATACTCAGCGTTCTCCTTGGCTTCCCTCAACTTCTTGGTCAAGGACTCAAGCAGACGTTTGTTATGGTAAAAATACCAGGCGAAAAGTATCAACGCCATGACGATACCCGTCAGGGCATACATGGTAACAGTCTGTTCTTTAAGCTGAAGACTTTGACGTTTCAAAGCCTGCTCATGGGCGGAGATTACCTCTTTTTGCTCATCTATTTTCTGCTTTTGCCTGCTGATCTCTCTGTCGAGTTCGATAATATGTTCCTGCTGAGTCGCCAGAATGGCCGCCCGGCGCGATATCTCTTTTTCCTGTCTCTCGATCTCTTTCAAACGGGCCTGGAGCCTCTTTTTCTGTTCGTTCGTTTCCGCTTTCAGACGGTTGTACTCCTCTTCCAGAAGCTTCAGTTTTTTGGCCTTTTCTTTGATTTTCTTCTCTTTTTCCCTCAACATCGCCTGCTGACGGCTCAACCTGCGAACCGTGTTGCGCAACTCTTTCTCTTTCTGTTCGACAATTTTCCGCTTGTAGGCGAGTTCATCCCTGAAAAGGGCGATATCCTTCTTCAATACCGCGATCTGCTCCTCAAATTTCCGGCTGGTCGCTTTAAGCTTTTCGTAGCGCCTCTCCTGGGCTTTCAGCGCTTCGAGGGAGGTATTGAAAAGTTTGCTGATACCCACCTCTTCCCCGCCGGCAAGCAAAATCTTCTTGCCGATCCGCAAACCGTGGGATTCTATATTTTTCCGGTTGATCTGAATGCGGTTGCGATCCCGGCTGTCATGGTAGATATTGATCATGATATGGTCAGTGTCGTCCGCATCCCGGCTTATCAACAACAACGGCGTATGGGGAGGGATGGATCGGTAGATTCTGGCGATATATCCGGAAAAACGGCTATCGACAAACAGCACGTCAAGATGGTCATAATCGATCTTTTCGGGTCGTGAAAACCCCGTTACCCATATTTTTCTTCCATGAAGGTGAAGGTCCTTCGTCAACTTCCAGAACGTTTTTCTGATATTGCCGCCTCTTTCCAGAATACCGATACGAAACGGCTTGTTAGATAGAGAAACCGGCCACCGGGTATTTTTTGACAGAAGGTAGATATAGGCGGAAATCAACTCTTCATTGGAGTAGACATGCAGAGATTGCCCGGCCGGAAGCGGTCTTATCGCGATCATCAACAGCGCCAACACCATCACCGTTTTTTTCAAAACCGTCACTTTCAGCCCTTTTAAAATCAGCTCCGTTCTCTATATTATAGCGTCTCTATTATAAGAACGGATATGTTATAATTTATCAGGTGGATTTAATAAATGGGCATAAATAGACAGAACTTCTCCATGACGTGGCGTCTCTTGATGACAGGGATGGCTTTTCCTTTTTTTTTGAAAGCGCAAACCAATCTTTTTGATCTCTCCCTTGAAGATCTCTCCCAAATCAAAGTCGATAACCGTTTTGCGACCCTGACCCGATCGGGCACCAGGGAGACCCCCGCCAACGTCACCGTCATCACGCACGAACAGATTGTCGAATCGGGCGCCCGCAACCTCGATGAACTGTTGGAAATTTTCGTCCCCTCTTTTGCCTATATGTATAAAGTTCACGGCTCGCAAATGGGCATCGGCGGGATTATCAGCGACCGGAACAACAAAATTCTGCTTCTTGTCAACGGTCGTAACATGAACGTCAAAGCCACGGACGGCGGCGCCATAACGGAGAGATGGACGGGAACGCTTGACGATATCGACGAGATCAGTGTCATCAGCGGACCGGGGTCGGCCGTCTTCGGCCCCGGTGCCATCGCCGGTGTCATCAATATCAAAACTTTCAACGGCCACACTTTTCACGGAACCCAAACCCGCCTGAAAGGCACCCTCGGCGCCCAGGCCTTTTCGGCCGAAATCCAACATGGTGAGCAGTTGAGCGACGATCTGGCGCTCTATGCCTATTACGGCGTGGAACAGGCGAGCGGCGCAGATGACGATCTGGCGCCCCATAAAGTCGCTTTCAACATGACAATCGACAGACCGGCTTACAACGATACGACCGTCTTTGAAGCGGACAAAGACTTCCCTTTCAAAACCACGCCGGACATGGCCTCTTTTCACTCATCGCCGCGCCACAAAATTCATCTTCAACTCGACACCGAAAACCTGAGCGTCTGGGGACGCTATACACAAAGCGGCCAGGCCTCTCCCACCCTGCAAAATCTTTACGGATTTTCCTATCATAGATACGGAGACCAGTATCCCGAAATTTTTCAGGATACGGGTAACGCCCACCGCCAATGGACTCTCTACGCCCAATACCGTCACATCATCAATGACGAATGGAGCGTGGAGTCGTCGGCAAGCTATATGCAAAGCGATATCAAGACCGTTACCCTTCATACCGACAACGGTACGAAAGAGTGGAAAGAGAAGGACCTGAACCTCAATACCGTCGTGCGTTATCGCCCCTTTCCCGTTCACGCTTTTGCGTTGGGCATCTCTTACGACGATACGGAGTTCGACCCGTCAAAGGCACCCACCGCTTACAAATCGCTATTCCAATCACATTCGCACTGGTATGCCGGTCTCTTCTCTCTTTATGGCGAGTACCAGGGCAATATGACCGACCAGATTACGCTTTTTACCGGTTTTCGACTCGACAAGCACCGTTTCAGCCCCTGGATGTTCGCGCCGCGCTTTGCCTTAATCTATCTTCCCACCCCCGAAGACGCCATCAAGCTCATCTACAACCAGTCGGTTCGCCACTCCGACGACGCCGACCTTTACGCTATCCACGTCACAACAGGCGAAGACGGCGATATCGAAAAAATCGACCGGACGGAGTTGATTGTCGAACACCGCTTCAGTCCGCACCACAAACTCTTTTTCGACGCATACTATACCCACCACCATGTCGTGGCCTACAACCAGCTGACACTGATCCAGGAGTCCATCGGCACACTCGATTTCTTCGGACTGGAAGCCAAATATTCGTTCAATTTCGACAAACTGGACGGGTTTCTCTCACACTGTTACACCAAACAGCTCGACTTTACACTCGACGACCCGACACTGCAATATCAGAATATCTCGGCCTCCCCTTACGGCTACGGTAACGATCTGGCCAACTGGCACGACCATATCACCAAAGCGTCTGTCACTTACCATGCCTCTCCCCGCTTCAGTTACACAGGATCGTTACGCATCTTCTGGGGGCTCCCCGGAGCGGTCGATATGGCCGATTACAACAAAGAGGTGTTGGACGGCACACTGCTATTACCTCTCTATGACGAGAGTAAAACCGCCTTTGGAACATCCGCCTTTTTGGATCTTGGATTTCATTACAAATGGAGCGAGAAACTGGATATCTCGGTCTTCGGCTACGATCTTCTCGGTCTTTTCGACGAAGATATCAACAAACGAAACTTTTTTCAACGCACCAGTCAATACCGCGATACCGCCCCTTCCCTCTCCCTGCAACTGCACTATCAGTTCTGAAATCTCTCCCGAATGGCCACAAAATCGTCGTAATGGTCCAGAAAGAGCCGGGTAAGCGTCGGGTCGAACATCTTTCCGCTGTTCTCGACCATAAATGCCTTTACTTTGTCCAGACTCCACGCCTCTTTATAGACCCGTTTGTGACTCAGCGCGTCAAAAACATCCGCGATATGGACAATACGTCCCGCCATGCTGATCTCTTCCCCTTTCAGGCCGTCCGGATAGCCGCTGCCGTCCCACCGTTCATGATGCTCTTTGGCGATGATCGCGGCCATTTTCAATACCGGCCGGGTTGAATCCTTGAAAATCTCATACCCTTTGACGGCATGGGTTTTCATGATCTCCCACTCTTCCGGGGTCAAAGGCCCCTTTTTATTCAAGATATTGTCGGGAATCGCCACCTTTCCGGCATCATGTAACGGCGTCGCCTTGTAGATCAGACGGGTCGTCTCCGTATCCAACCCCACCAATTGCGCCAATCTGCGTGAAAACTCGGCCACCCGGACAACATGTTGACCCGTCTCGTCGTCCCGCTTTTCCATCAGCGCACCCAACGTGCGGATCATTTCATCCTGCGTCAACTCAAGCTCTTCGTTCAGCAGCTTGATCTTTCGCACCCCTTCATCGATGCGTTTTTCCAGGTTGTGCTGATAATCGTTCAACTGCAGATGAGTCCGTACCCTCGCGACCACCTCTTCACTGGCGAAAGGTTTGGTGATATAGTCGACACCCCCCTCCCGAAACGCCCGCACCTTCGCTTCGGTATCATCTCTCGCGCTGATGAAGATAATCGGAATCATCGCGGTTTGGGGATCCTCTTTAAGGTGATGGCACACCTCAAAACCGTCCATACCGTCCATTTTGATATCGAGCAGTATCAGATCGGGGTGTTTCGCTTTAATGCTCAAAAGGGCGGTTTCACCATCCAACGCGCTGCGGACACGGTAACCCTCTTTAAGCAGAAAACTGCTTAAAAGTTTAAGGTTTTCCAACCGGTCGTCAACGATCAATATTTCATGATGATACTCCACGTCTCCCTCTTTTCGTCATTTTCACTGATTATAGCACAGCTTAAATTTATTTTTTTCTGCGACCGTTGCGAAAGATGGATCGCCCTTTGTAACAGTTTTGACAGATCCCAAACTTAAATCCCGCAGGTAACGGCGCGCCGCAACGCCTGCATGCCCTGGCGAAGACCCCTTTACGCAAAGACCTCTCAATAAAACGGTTGAGCGTCTCTCTGGCCGTGCGTGCCCGTTCGGTATCGACAAAAGCGTCGGGAAAGCGGTAGCTGAGCCACAGGTATAACGACACCTCTTTCACCCGCTCCTCCGCGTCAAAAAGCATATCCGCCGTCGCCGCCGTCTCAGGCAATGACTCCGGCGGCGCGAAACCTATGGGACAGCCCTGCTCCAGGGCGATAAGATAGCGGTGAAAGACGCTCTCAAGATAGGCCGATCCCACCGTCAACGGCGCGCAGGCGAGGTGGTATTTGGTTTTCAGATCCAACCGGTACATATCCACCATGCGCGAAATCTGAAGCATATTCTCGATGTTGGCCGCCACAAAGGGGCCGTCAAAGCGCATATGCTTGACAAAAAATCCCAGAATCTCCGCCAGGCTCTCTGTCTGGATAATAGAGGCGATCAGCTCGATATGCTCCAGGTTGGCCATCACCCTGTAAGGCCCCTGAATCGGCGGCGCGGGGGCGTCGATAAGCTCGGTAACGCTTTGCAACACCGGGTGGCTCAACGCCCCCACAAAACCGGCCTCATGCAAGCCAAATCGCCCCGCCCTGCCGGCGATCTGGCGGATCTCCGACGGATAGAGCGGGCGCCGGCTCTGGCCGTCAAACTTGGAATCCCTGGCAAAAAGCAGGGTTTTGATCGGCAGATTCAGCCCCATGGCGATGGCGTCGGTCGCCACCAACACCTGCGACTCCCCTTCCCTGAAGCGGCGCGCCTCTTCGCGTCTGACCTCGGGACTGAGGTTGCCGTAGACCACCGAGACGCTGTAACGGCTGGCAAGCTGTTCTTTCAGCGTCAATACATCTTTACGGCTAAAAGCGACAATGGCCGTGCCAGGCTCCAGCTTTTTCATGGAGCTGGGCTTGTCCAGCAGTGTCAGAGGGCCTTTGCGTTCAAAACGCACCACCTCCAACGGCTCGCCCAGCCACTCGGCCAGCTCCCTGATCGCCGCCAACGCGTCCTCGCTACCAGTCATGATCACCTCTTTGGCCGGTATGCCGATGATGGCGTTGGCCCAGGCCCACCCCCGATCAGGATCGTCTATCATCTGCACCTCGTCAATGACGCAGACATCCACATCCACCTGAAAGTTGGCCATCTCGATGGTGGAGCTGATATGCGCTGCCTCCTCATCGATCATCTGCTCCTCGCCCGTCACCAAAGAGGCGGGTATGCCATCGGCCAGCAGGCTCTCATACCCCTCCAGCGCCAGCAGACGCAACGGCGCCAGGTAGTAGCCGGTGTCGGCGCGTTTGAGCCTTTGCATGGCGGCGTAGGTCTTGCCGCTGTTGGTGGGGCCCACGTGAAAGATGAGCCGGCGTTTGAGCGCCCTGGCCAGGGGGAAGAGGTTTTTAAAGTCCCGAATCGCCCTGGCCAGCAGTTCCTCGCGCTGGCGTTGCAGGCGAAGCGCCTCGATGCGTTTGGCGAAGTGGCGGTTGATCTCTTTGAGGGTCTGGTAGGGAATCTCCAGGCTTTGGCGCTCCCGCACCTCTTCGGCCACGGTGCGCGCCACGCTCTCTTCCACCTCCCGGCGTCCTATGCCAAGCGCCTCTCCTTCGCCCAAAAGCGCACTGACAAGCGCCTCAAGCTCCGCCTCAAAACGCTCTACGCGGGCGCGGTTCTCACTCTCAAGACGCGCCTTGATACCCAAATCTCTCCCGTGCCAGAGCCCCTCATACACCTCTTTGCGCGCCAGGCGCACAGGGAGGCGGTAGTCAACCCGCCACGCCCCGTCTCCCATCATTTCATGGGTAAAGCGCCCAAATACCAGCACCTCCTCTTTGCCCACGGCAACCTGCTCGGCCCCCGACTGGGCCAGCAGGGCGTCGCGTACCGCCTCAGTCGGCAGGGGCGGCGCCGTCAAATCGCCGTCGGCGGGCAGGTTTTCCAGCGCCTCTCTTCGGCTTTTTAAAGAGAGATAGGGATTGGACCGGCAGGCCAGCTCACTTATCGCCTCGACCTGTCGGGCCTTTGTCGCCACGGCCCGCTCTTTCAACGCACCCAGGTGCGCTTTTAACTCCGCTTCATCCAAACCGTCAAAACGCGCGGGCTCAATGGGCTCGCAGACGGTTAGCAGGCTCTTTTGAATCGGCGTTTTGAGCGCAAAAAGATAGTCGGCGTAAAAGAGAAAGCGACCCTCTTCGTCAAACGTCCCCCCCAACGCGCTCTCCAGCCCCTCTTTTTTTCGCCGGCGCCGCATCTTTTCCAGCGCTTTGGCGATCTTTTTGGGGGTGATCTTTTTGGACTTGAGTGTCTCAAACTGGGCGCGAACGGCGGACGCCTCTTCCGGCGTATGGGGAATGTCAGCCAGTATGGCGTCAATCTTGGCATGACGCTCCTGAAGGCCCGATACCGTCCCCTCCTCGCCAAAGAGGGTATCCAGTCCCTCCAGATAGGCCACAATCGCCTCTCTGTGAAACGCCTCGCCGCCGCTCCATACGCGGCGCATGGCCCGTATAAGGTCGGGTTTGGTCAGGCTGGGCTCTTTGAGCTCCAGCACCATCGCCAACTCGATCAACTGATCGAGCGAAAGCCTCGTGACCCCTTCATCAAACCCGACCCCGCCGAAAATTTTACGGACGCTCTGATTGTATTTGACAAATTTTTTTCGCTTTTTTCCCATAAAATTCCCGTCCTCGTCCCTTTTGGGAGATTGCTGCCTGCGATATTATGCCAATCTTCCTTAGGGAGAGGTCAGAAAGAGAGGCGGTTTTACAATCCGATGGAGAGCTTCAGACCGATCTGCCGCCCCAGTTGCGATTCGACTTTTCCGTATCCCATCGGGAACAGTCCCTGATTGTCCCCGATATTCTTGACATAAAAATCAAGCTCCGTACGATCTCCAAACGGCCTGAGCCACCGAAGATTGGTATCGAAAAAGTGTTCGGCTCCAAAGGTTTCCCACTCCGGGTTGGGATAGATCGAAAGCACGCCGTACCGCCCCCTGTAATGGAAATTGAGACTGATATTCTCCCTGATGTCCCAATCGACACCGACATTCCAGGTCTGCTGCGGCGCACCCGCCATCACCAGGGAGTCGTCGGTGTAAAGATCGTCCACCAGACTGTAAACCGGTTCACCGCCATACTCGACCCACTCGTGGGCGTAACGGGTATCGGCATAGGCGTAATTACCGTAAAACGCGAGACTCTTGTCGACGGTATATCGCCACTCCAACTCGATCCCTTTTTGGGTAATATCGGCCAGGTTGGTCTCCCACAACTTGACCGGAACACCGTCGATCGTTCCCACTTCATACTGATCGCCCCACAAGATCAGATCGTCGATCCGTGAATAGAAGAGTGTCGCCGTCCAGTTGAGACGGTTTCCCCGATACCCGATCTGAAAATCGTGGGAGTAACTTCTTTGCGACTTGTCCGCTCCCTTGGCGTAATAGGTTTTGTCATTGACCGTATAATAGTAATCCCGGGTGGTAAGAAGTGTCGGGCGCAACGAGCCGGTATTGAAAGAGTATTTCAGGAAATAGTCCTCGTTTGCCTGCCAGTAAAGAGATGCCCTCGGAAGAAAAGAGTGGCTATCCCCCCGAGGCGACCCGTACTCGGCACGGCCGCCGACCGTTACGATCCACGACGCTATCCCCTCGTAACTGAACTCACCGAACAACGCGAAGTTTTTATCGGTCACTCCAAAATTCAAACTTCTGTTGAATGCGTGCAATCTCTTCCTATGGCCGTAGAGACCGGCAAGAAAATGGTGCGTCGGTGTCGTATGGTGTAAAATCGCCTCTCCGCCTGCCCCTTCATCGATATATTTTGGTTTATCATACACTGCACCCGATAGCAGATAGGACTGTTCTTTGCGCACTTTGTTATCGTAAAAGATTCGGCTTTCAAGTGACCAGGTATCGGTCAGTTGCGGAGAGTAGATCAGATCAAACCACGTCTGATCCGCCACCGCTTTCTCGTCTTTGGTCGGCTTTTTGAGGATGTAGGTAACATCGTTGGGGACATCGACATAATGGGTACGATTGGCCAGCAGCGTCAGATCCCCGTGTGAAATTTTCGCGTAGACTTTGTAACTGGGCATATAGTCGTATTCGCTCTGCGGCTTTTTGTAAGGAACCATCTCCGGTACACCGTAACCGTAGACCCTGGTCCAGGGTGTATCGCTGTCGAAATAGTGGGCGGAGAGCAACAGATCGGTATTGTCAAAACGTTTGGCGTACTCTCCGTCGACAATGATCCGCTCGTTTTCAAACTCGTAATCCACCGAAGCCCGCGCAGTTCCCGACGGCCGATTGCTTCCCTCGAAATCCACGGCGCTTTTTGTGGTAATGGCTATGATCCCGTTGATGGCGTCGCTCCCCCAAAGCGTGGAACTGGGCCCTCGAATGATCTCCACCCGGGCGATATTGGACATCAAGGGGAAAATATGGGCCACATCGAATCCGCCGTAGGCGTTTTCGTTGATGCGGTGGCCGTCCACAAGCAGAAGATAGTTGGAGTTGATATCCTGCCGAAACCCGCGGCTCGATACCAGACTGCGGTATATGTGGTATCCCTCGTCGAAACCTACGACGGTATTCAGCAGCTCCTGCAGCGTTTTGTAACCGTGCCGCGCAATCTCCTCATCGGTCACTACCGTCACGCTGCCCACCGCCTGGTCTATACCCAGCGCGTACCGGTTGGATACCGTACTGGTTTCGGTAACGATCTGACTCAAATCTTCCAGATCATAATCGAGCAAACCGCCAGCCATGAGTGCCTTACCCGCCAACGAGGCGGAAAAAAGCAGACGAACCATCAGACCGGTTGACCTGGCCATCGTTCTCTCCTCCCTTTTCCCTACTCCTCCCCGCCTCCGCTCTCATCAGCGGAAGAGATGGTGACAAAATTCCCAGTTTCTTCTATTATACTGAATTTACGAATAAAACTGTATTTTTTTATTTAAAATTATTTTGATTTGGGACGAAACGCCCTGATCACCGTCTCGTCGCACACCATGTACCTGCCGCCGATCAGGTCGATACAGTAAGGCACGGCGGGAAAAACGGCGTCCAGGCACTCCCGAATCGACTTGGGCTTGCCGGGCAGGTTGATAATAAGACTCTTATGACAAATCCCCGCCGTCTGGCGACTGAGAATCGCCGTGGGCACATATTGTAGGCTCACCTGGCGCATCAGCTCCCCGAAACCGGGCATCATCTTCTGGCAGACCGCCTCGGTCGCTTCGGGGGTGACATCCCTGGGGGCCGGGCCGGTGCCGCCGGTGGTGACAATAAGATCGCACCCTTTCTCGTACGCCAGCTCTTTTAACGCCCTCTCAATGCTCTCCTGCTCGTCAGGAATACAGCGGTACTCGAAACAAAGGGGGTTTTGCAAATACGCCTCCATCGTCTCCATGATCGCCTTGCCCGAAATGTCGTCATAAATACCGGCGCTTGCCCTGTCGCTGGCGGTCACCACGCCGATTCGGATCTCATCCATTTTCCATCCTTTCACACAAAATATGTCCCGCCTCTTTGATCAGCCGGCTTTCGGCAAAGGCTTTGAAAAAGTCGTGCGCGCCGTAGGCGTTGATAATGCGGTCTTTGCCGCCAAGATAGACCACCACCCGCACACCTCTTTTGCGCAGGGCGCTTAGCTTCTTCTTTGGCCACGTGTAGGCAAGAAGCTCCCTTAGCTGACGCTCCGTTGCGCCCGTGAAATAAGAAGCGAGTCTCTGCGACGCGCACGGGAAAACAGCCTGGCGCAAAAAGGCCCGGAAATAGGCCGTTTTGTTTGCCTTCAGCGCATCGATCTGCGCGTTTTTGAAAGCCTCGTCGCGGTCTAAAAACCAGGCGGGAGAGAGGAGCAAAAGGGTATCAACGCGCTTTGAAGAGGCATAGACATACTCCAACGCTTTTTGCGCCCCGTAGCTAAAACCCGCCACCGCGTAGGGGTTGTGGGCGTAAGGGGCCAGAATGGAGTGAAAGAGCGGCGCCTCTCCCCGCAGGCCAAAGCCGCTAAAATAGGTCATCGACAAGGGTTTTGATCTCCTCTTTCTCAATCACTTCCCGCTCCAATAGCGCCAAGGCCAGCCGTTCAACGGCCTCACGGGATTTGACAATAATCTGGGCAACCGCCTCTCTGGCCTCTTTCAACACGCTCTCTACCGCCATGGCGTCCACGCGCCCCTCTTCGCCCATGCCGTAGTGCTCCACCATCTCCTGGGCGATCAGGCGCGCCTCTTTCAGATCGTTCGCCCCGTTGGTAAAGCCCTCGCCGTAACGCTCTTTGAGCATGGTATCGCCGGCCAGCATCACCTGTACCCTGGCCAGCAATTCGCTACGGGAGAGGATCTCTTTTTCGGCGTTTTGAAAGTGATCCGAAAGCAGGCCGATCTTGGAAAACTCAATCCCCAGCCACCAGGCCGTCACCGCCTTGGCTGACTGGTAGGTCGCCTGCACCCGCTTCTCCTCCTCGCTGAAAGTGAGAATCTTGCGTTTGCCCAAAAGCACCTTGTCTTTGACCGCCGTAAAATCCTCCAGCTGGATGATCTTCTTACCCTTTTTCAGGGCGTGTATGGCCGCTTCGTTAACCAGCGAGGAGAGGGCCGCGCCGCTAAAGCCCACCGTCATGGACGCCACTTCGTCAATGTCCAGGTGGTGGGGTTTGTTGGCCAGGTAGACCCGCAAAATGGCCGCCCGCTCCTGCCGGTTGGGCAAAGAGACAAAGACCCGCCTGTCAAAGCGGCCCGGGCGCAGTAGCGCGTCGTCAAGCATCTCGATCTTGTTGGTCGCCGCGATCACGATCACCCCGCTACTGTCCTCAAACCCGTCCATCTCGGTCAGCAGTTGATTGAGCGTAGCCTCCCGCTCGTCGTTGCGCATACCGCCCCTGGCTTTGCCCACGGCGTCGATTTCGTCAATAAAGACAATGGCCGGGGCAGACTGTTTGGCCTTTTGAAAGAGCTCCCGCACCCGTTTGGCCCCCATGCCCACGTATATCTGCACGAAAGAGGCGCCGCTTTGGTAGAAAAACGGCACACCCGCCTCCCCGGCCACCGCTTTGGCAATGAGGGTCTTCCCCACCCCCGGAGGGCCCACCAGCAAAACCCCGCGGGGCATTCTAATCCCAAAGTTGTGGTACTTTCCGGGATGTCGGAGAAAGTCGATAATCTCCTCAAGCTCCTCTTTGACCTCCTCAATGCCCGCCACATCCTTAAAGGTCACGTCTGAAAGCATGGGGCGGATGTCGGCGGGCTTTTGAAGCTCGTGGGCCAACTGCAACTGCTCGCTTAACTGCTGTTCCCTGATCTCCCGGTTTTTGCGGGCCCATCTCAGCAGATAGAGCATCAACGCCAGCAAAACCACCAGGGTAATCAGGTCAGCCATGTAGGGGTTGGGTTCCTTTATCGTCACCGCCGTCTGGGCGTATACCTTCTTCATATCCAGCGCGGCGGTAGGCACCCGGTAGAGGGTGCCGGCGCTTTTGAAGTAGAGATAGGGCCCCTCCACCACCGCGTCGTGAACCAGCGACTCGGCGATGAGTCTTTGGGCCGCCTCGCCGTCAATGGGGCGGCTGGTATCTCTTGTCAGCGCCACCAGCGCCGCCAGGGCCAGCACCAAAGCCGACACCGCCAGGATCAACCGGTTTTTCATGCTCTTACTCAACGTGCGCAACGTTCATCTCCTTTTGGGCCTCAAAACGCTCCAGCGTCACCCACTCGCCCCGCAGATCACGGGCACTCGCCACAGCCACCCGGTTGAAGTATTGGTCCAGTCCCATCTGTCTCCCCTCTTTTTCGCTCTCTACCAGTACTGTCAAAGGCCCCTTCAAAGCGCGGCGGAAGGCGAAATTCTTCTCTTTTACCAGCGCGGTCAGCTCTTTGTGGCGCGCCTTGGCGACATCACCGGGCACAACAGGCTTCATCCCGGCACTTGGGGTGCCGTCTCGCCTGGAGTAGGTAAAGGCGTGCACGTGGGTCAGCGGCAAACGCCCTACCCTCTCTATTGCCTCTTTCCAGGCATTCTCATCCTCCCCCGGATGGCCGACAATAAAATCGGTGCCCAGGGCGTACCCACGCTCGGCAATCCGCTCAAAAAGGGCCAGATCCTCCTCAAAGCGGTTGCGTCGGTTCATGATCTTTAGCATCTTGTCGCTGGTGTGTTGCAGGGCAATGTGCAGATGCCTGGCCATCCAGGGCTCATCCAGAATCTCCATCAGCTCTTCGGTGATCTGCACCGGCTCCAAAGAGCCCACCCGTATGCGGCGCACGCCCCGAATCAGGCTCATCCGCTTCATCAGCCCGGCCAGCGACGTGCCGCTCTCTTTGCCGTAACTGCCCACGTTGGTGCCGGTGAGGATAAACTCCCCAAACCCGTTGGCCGCCAGCCTGGCGATCTGCTCCAAAATCCGCTCCTCGTCCAGGCTCCTGGCGTTGCCCCGCACATAGGGGATAATGCAGTAACTGCACCGAAAATCGCACCCCTCCTGCACCTTCACAAAGGCCCTGGAGCGCCCCACGAAGCGCTCTACCACCGCGTCATCCACATGGGTCAGGTCGCCAATTTCAAAAAATCCGGGCGCTTTTTGCAAAAACTCGCTCACCCGCCCCTTCTCGCCGTGACCGAAGACCCCCTCGACCCTGCCCGTTTTTAAAAGCTCTTCCCCTTTGGTAAAGGCCCCGCAACCGGTCAGCAGAATCCTGGCCCGGGGATTTTTTCTACGCGCCTGGTTAATGTAGCCCCGCACCCCGGCGTCCGCGCCGTTGGTGACGGTACAGGAGTTGACGACAATCACGTCCGCCTCCTCCTCGCTCATGACAAGCCGATGCTCTCCCAGCCGGCTCATCATCACCTGGGTGTCAAACTGGTTGGTGCGGCACCCGAAGGTTTTGAAATAGACCCGTTTCATAGGCGCACCGCCCCCTCAAGCCCTTCAGCCTCGGGCGGAAGACAGAACTTCTCCCTGGCCCGGTCCAGATAGATATGCTGAGAGGGATAGGCCAGCCGGATGTCATCTTCTTCTTTGATCAAATCCAAAATCTCCGTGGAGATGGTACTGCGCAGTGTCAGGGTGGCGTAGGCGTTGGTGAGGTACCAGACACTGACGCGAATGCCGTTATCCTCGATAAAGGTGTAGATACGCGGCTCGACGTTGGTATTTTTGAGGCTGTATTTGGCCCTTAATTTATTAAGCTGTTTGCGGGTGATGTCGGTATAGCCCTTGGCGTACTTCTTGGCCGTCTCCTTGGCGATGTGCGCCGCCTTTTTGTGGTTGGAGTCGAAGGTAATGGTAAAATCAATGCCGTCCCAGACCGTCTTGAGCGTGGCGTGGGTGTAGTTGGCGATCATGTCGGTAAAGATGTAGTTGTTGGGAATGAAAATCACCCTACCGGCACGGCGGTTGTGCTTGTAAGTAGTAAGCGTAATGTCTTCCAACAGGGTGATGCGAAGCAAAGAGATATCCAGCACGTCGCCCACATAGAGTTTGCCGTCCTTGTCCACCCGGATGCGATCACCCACGTGTATGGAGCCGCCCAGCATGATCACCAACCACCCCATCATGCTCATAAACCAGTCTTTCATTGCGATGGCGATACCCGCCGACGCGAATCCCAGCACCGTCACCAGGTAGGTAACATTCTCGATGTAGGCAAAAAGCAGAATCATCAAGACAATGAAAACAAAGGTGAAGTTGATGATCTTGTTGGCCATATAGAAGCGCTCGTTGTCCACCACGGTGCGCTTGACAAGCCACTTAAAGAGCAACATAAAGAGCAATAGGCCCAGAATACTGACGCCGATTCCCCCCGCCTTCTTGGCCTGCTCTTTAATCTGGGAAGTAAGCCTTAGCTTGATCTCATCCACCCGCTTTTTGTAAACCACCAGGGCCGTCTTGTGCAAATCCAGCCCCTCCTGCGCCTCATCCAGCTCTCTGAGCGTGTTTTTAAGCAGTAAAGTCCGTTTGGCATCTTTGGGGTCGATCTTCTCAAGCGCCTTGAGAATCTCCGCTTTATTCTCAAGCATTTGGATAAAGCGCTCCAGCTCCGCGATCTCGTTCTCAAACCGGCTCAACTGCTCGCCCAACTGCTTCATGTAGGAGAAGGCGCTGATAATCGCCACCGGGTTGGTGACGGTGGGTACCTTTTCGATCTCTTTGGGTTTGATGAGAGTTTTAAAGGGGTTTTGGGCGTAATCTTTGAGCAGTTCCAGCCGCTCACCCAGCTGGGCCTTCTCATTCTCCAATTCCGAAATCTTGGTACGGTAGCGGCGGCTCCCCAACCGTTTGTAGCGGCGAATCTTCGCCTCGACCCCGCGCAGGCGCTCAGCCAGTTTGAGGTAAGCCATGTGGTTGGCGTAGATCTTTTGCCATACCGTCTCGTCATTGAGCCGTCGATCTATCTGCGCCAGTTCCGCTTCCAGGCGGGTCTTCTTTTGCAATAGCCGTTTGCGCGCCGCCGCTTCCTCTTTGACTTTGAGCTCTTCAGACGCCGGGGCCACCTTGACGGCGGGGGTGACGGTGGTGCGGGTGTCGGGCTTGGCCGCCGTCAGGGTTCCCAGCAAAAGAGCCAGTAGAAAAAGCGCGCGCGCCATGCTCTTTACGCGCCCCGTTTAAATGTTTCAAGCACCGCCATGACCCGCTCTTTTTCGGGGTCTTGCAAAAAGCGGTACTTACCCAGTGTCTCGGGCACGATGAATGTCAGGCGGTTGTTCTGGCTCTTTTTATCCAGGAAAAAGTGGTCGTAAAAAGCTTCCGTATCGGCTATCTCATAATCGGTCGGCAGACCGTAACGCGCCAGCAGGGCCTTGACACGCTCGGCGCTTTGGGCGTCAAACAGGCCGTTTTGGAGTGCCAGACGGTTGGCCATGATCATCCCTATGGCCACCGCCTCACCGTGCAGGTATCGGCCGTAACCGCTCTCGTTTTCAATGACATGGGCAAAGGTGTGGCCGTAGTTGAGCACGGCGCGGATCCCCTTTTCGGTCTCATCCTGATTCACCACCCACGCCTTGATCTCCACACTGCGGCGAATCGCCTCTTTGAGGTTCTCTTCCTCATGCAGGTCGTTGCGCTCCAGCCAATCAAAAAAGTCGGCGTCAAACATCACCGCCATCTTCACAATCTCCGCCACCCCGGCGGCAAACTCCCTTTTAGGCAGGGTCTTGAGCCAATGGGTATCGATGTAGACCGCTTTGGGCTGGTGAAACGCGCCCACCAGGTTCTTGCCGAAACGGTTGTTGATGCCCGTCTTGCCTCCCACGCTGGCGTCCACCTGCGAAAGGAGCGTCGTGGGCACCTGCACAAAGCCGATGCCCCGCTGAAAGATAGAGGCGGCAAAGCCGGTCATATCCCCGATCACCCCGCCGCCGAAAGCCACCAGGGTGCTTTTGCGATCCAGCCGGTGTTCAAAACAGCGATCCAAAATCATCTCAATAGTCGCCATGTTTTTGTGGTTCTCGCCGTCAGGCACCGTCACCACGTAAAGCTCGTCAGCCCGCAGGCGCCCCAACAGCCTGGCCAGGTGAAGCCCGGCCACCTTGGGGTTGGTGACCACCAGGGCCTTACCCTCTATGACAATCTCGGGCAGATCGCCGATCTCAATCTCATAATCCCGCGTGGGGGGTTGCGGTAGCCGGATGGATACCTTCATCTAAGCCGCCTCTTTGTTGGAATGAAAAGTGGTTTATAATACTTAAAAAAGGGTTAAAATGCGCTTTGATCCTCGCCCTCCGGCTCCACGGGAACGAAAAGCTGGTGGTTGTGGGAGAGTTTGAAATAGAGCTTCTCCGCATCGGTACTGAAATACGACAAAAGCCGGCCGCGGAGCATCTTTTCGCCAAAAGGAAGCACCTGCAAAAAGGGCGGCTCTTTTTTGAGGGTCAGCACCGGGTTTTTGTTTTGGCGGCGCACATGCAGGGTCTTGGAGAAGATCTCGGCCAGGTTCTCGAAGTGGCTGACGTAAAATCGTTTGCGCTCCGCGTCGCCGTCGAGTTCGTAATCAAAAAGCTCCACATCCAGATCAAGCTGGGAGGCCACGTCAAAAAGGGTCGAAGAGATCACCTCCATCTCCCGCCGATCCGATAAAATCAACACCACCTTCTTCAGCTCCGTCAAAGGCGCGGGACTGAGCGAGAGTACCGGCTTGGCCGTAAAGTAGAACATCCGGCGGTAATCTTTACGGGCAAAAAGGGTCTGGTCGCAAATCACCAGCCCCACGTTGTAGCGCTCCAGATCCTCGGAGACCACCGTTTGCAGGGGCGCATTCCTGTAATCGACCACCACGTCGGTGCGCTCCCCGTCGACCGCTTTGATCGCTCCGAGGGTCCGGGCGTCGGCGGGGTTGACCACCCGCACCACCAGCCGTCGCCCCTTGATGCGCCGGTGCAGATGGCACACCTGCTCCAAAAGCCGGCGGATATCTCTGGACGACTGGCACGCCATATCGACAAGCAGGTAGAGGTTCTCTCCAAAGGGGGCGGGAAACTGACCGTGTTCACGCTTGATGGCCTTAAAGACCGACTCCAGTACGGCGGGTTTGCCCACCAACAGCAAAACGTCGTTGGGCTTGATCATCAGATCGGGCCGTGCCAGCAGAAGCTGACCGCTCCGATACAGCGCCACAATACGCCACCTGTCCTGGGTGATGGTACGGATATGGCGGTAGACGTAGGCACTGCCAAACGGCACCAGCACCTCCATAATCTCCCCCTGCCCCAACCCCACGTTCTGGGCCACCACCGGCACGTTGGGCAAAAAGTCGTAAAGCCTGCCGGCGAGAATCTCGTTGGCCTCCACGGCGATGAGGTTCTCATCATCCGCCGGCGCCGCGCTCTCCCATCGGTTGAAGTAGGTGATGCGCACCATCGGGTTATCCCGACGGATATTATGATAGGTCCCCTCGGCGTCAACCCGGTTTTTGAGAATGATGAAAATATCGTTGAAATCGCGTTTGAGAATACGCGAGAGCTTGATATAGCTGGTGGGGTCAAATTCGTAGACGGTAAAATTGGAAGGCAGCTTTTCGGGCAAAACGGCACGATCCAGGGTGACAACGGTATATTCGTTGGTCGCCACGAAAGTCTCGCTGATTCGGCGCAAAAAATGTTTTGCTACAATTCCGTCAGCGATAATCAAAATCTTTTTCATCGTCTATCCGCCGCCTTTTTCGCGAAAAAATCAAGCAATTATAGCGCAACAGGAGTTTTCGGTATGCAGTTTCACCTTGACGCCGTTGACGGCAGTGCCCGCGCCGCCACACTCACAACCGCCCACAGCACCGTCCAGACCCCCGTTTTCATGCCGGTAGGCACCGCCGCCAGCGTCAAGGCCCTGGACGCGACCGATATGACGGAAATTTTAAAAACCCAAATCATCCTGGCCAACACCTACCACCTCTACCTGCGACCGGGTGACGAGACCGTGGCCAAGATGGGCGGCCTGCACGGTTTTAGCGGCTATGATAAAAGCTTTCTGACCGACAGCGGCGGCTTTCAGGCATTTAGTCTTAGCGACATCTCCAAGGCCGACGAAAACGGCATCCTTTTTCGCAGTCACATCGACGGATCCAAACACTATTTCACCCCCCAAAAAGTCCTGGATATCCAGTACAACCTAAACAGCGACATCATGATGATCCTGGACGACCTGGTGGCCCTGCCCGCCACGAAAGAGCGGCTCAAGCTATCGGTGGCGCGCACCACCCGCTGGGCCGAAGCCTCCATCGCCTATCACCGCCAAAAACAGCAAGAAGGTATCGGCGTCAAACAAAATATCTTCGCCATCATCCAAGGCGGCGTTGACCCCGAGTTTCGGCGTATCAGCGCCGAGGGACTCTGCGCTTTGGATTTTGACGGTTTCGCCATCGGGGGGCTTAGCGTGGGCGAGGAAAACAGCGCCATGTACGACACCGTGGCGCTGACCACCCCGCTGATGCCCGCCGACAAGCCCCGCTACCTCATGGGGGTAGGCACGCCGGAGGATCTTATTGAAAACATCGCGCGCGGCGTGGATATGTTCGATTGCGTCATGCCCACCCGTAACGCCAGAAACGGCACCCTCTTTACCTCTTTTGGCAAGATCAACATCAAATCGGCCCGTTTCAAGCGCGATGAGAAGCCCATCGACGAAGCGTGCGACTGCTACACCTGCCGCCGCTACAGCCGCGCCTATCTCAACCACCTCTACCGCGCCAAGGAGCTCACCTACTTCCGGCTGGCCTCTTTGCACAACCTGCACTACTACCTTACGCTCACACGACAGGCCAGGGAGGCCATTTTGGCGGGACGTTTTGAGTCGTTTAAAAAAGAGTTCTACGCCAAGAGAACAAAAGAGGGTATAATTTAATCGAATCAAAACGTGACAAAGGGGCGACATGAGGCTCAGCAAAATGGAAGCGATCCTGCTTATCGGGGCGCTGTTTGTGGGAATCCATTTTTTCACCCAGTATCGCCTGGAACAACAGACCGAGCCGGAACCCGTAGCGGTCTCAGAGGAAAATAGTGAAAGCATCCTCTTTGGCTCAGACAAAAAACCGGTCATTGTCGCTTTTGGCGACAGCTTCACGGCGGGCGTCGGCGCGCCGAAAGGCTCTGACTGGACGGTCGTCCTCTCCCAGATGCTCGACGACAACATCATCAATGCCTCCAAATCGGGAGAGATGAGCGGTTATGCCGCCGCCAGACTCTCCAGCGTCCTGGCGCAGTACCATCCCGACATCGTTTTCCTCCAAAAAGGGGGTGACGATCTGCTCAACGGGCGCCAGCACACCACCATTGCCCAAAACCTGATCAAGCTGGTGCGAATTATCCAAAAATCGGGGGCGAAACCCGTCCTCATCGGCTTTCCGAACCTGGATCTGCTGGATATGATGATCACGTCGGACATGGAGCTTTTCAGCAAAGTCGTAGACCGGACTGGTACCTACTACATACCTGACGTTTACGGCCCCGTGTTGAGGGATGAAAGTCTCAAAAGCGACGACCTTGTTCACCCCAACGCCAAGGGG
Organism: Campylobacterota bacterium; assembly: GCA_013153475.1. GTDB lineage: Bacteria > Campylobacterota > Campylobacteria > Campylobacterales > Hydrogenimonadaceae > Hydrogenimonas. Next base: position 130 of record JAADEJ010000086.1, on the reverse strand, counting down.
TATCACCAAATCGCCGAACGCATCTACAACTATCTAAGGGAGCATCCGCTGTGAAACTGGGTGTCAATATCGACCATATCGCCGTTTTAAGAGAAGCCAGAAGAGTCAACGATCCCGACCCGCTACAAGC
>JAADEJ010000076.1 GCA_013153475.1 Campylobacterota bacterium | reverse complement strand
TAATCGAGAGGAAACTTCCCGCAAGCACGATCCCGCTGATGGTGAAGTTTTTATAATAAACTACCAGCAAGAGGAAAATCAGAATCAGCGCCGCGATAAACGCCGCCCCCAGATCCCGAAAGGTATCGAGCGTCACCTTCATCTCGCCATCCCACTTCAGATCATAAACCTCACCCGTTTTCTTGTCGGTCAGGCGGAGGTTGAAGAGATAGTCGGTCGTCTCGATATCGTAATCTTTGGCAAGCTCGTTCATGATCTTCTCACGCGCGTCAAGCAGCGGGTAAACCTGGCTCACCAGGTCGGTTTCGGCCGTCACGTTGATCATGCGGCGCAGATCTTTTTGCATAATGGTGGGCGACGCGGGCACTTCCCGAATATCCACAATCTCGTTCACCGGCACCAACATACCCTTGCGGTTCATCAGTTTCAGCTGCGCCAGCTTGGTCTCCAACGCCTGTCGGCTATGGTCGCGCAGGCGCCGGGTTTTGTCGCTCAGGCGCACAAACAGGCCGATCTGATCGGGATAGTCCTTGCTGTTTTTGTGGGCAACCACCATCCCTTCAAAGGCCAGGTACAAAATTTTATTCACCTGCTCCACGCTCAGTCCCGAACGGGCGATCTTGTCGGAGTTGGGAATCAACTCAAACTTCTTGTAAGGGTCGTCCGCCATCACGTTAATATCAACCAACCCGTCGGTCTTTTTAAATATACCGGCCACCCGTTCGGCCAACTTGTAAATGCCGTCATAGTTGCGGCCGTAAATCTCGGCCACCACGGAAGCGAGCGTCGGCGGGCCGGCGGGCTGTTCGATCATCTCGATCACCGTACCGGGCACCAGCTTCTCGCAGTTGGCCTTGATGGTCGGACGCAGGCGGTGGACCATCATAAACGAAGGCTCTTCCCGCTCATGTTTGTCGGTCAGATTAATCACAAGCTCCGCCTCGTTCTCGCTGTTTTTAAACGCCGAACCCTTCACAAGACCGGCGTAATCAAGCGGCGCGCCCTGCCCCAGGTAGACTTCGATATCGGTAATCTCTTTTTCATGTTTGAGAATATCTACCGTACACTCCGCCACGCTTCGCGTCTGCTCGATGGAGCTGTCGGTAGGTGTATGGATATAGATGCTGTAGGTATTGGCGCTCTTGCCCGGAAGCATCTTGGCCAAAACGACTTTGGTCGGCAGCATCATCACCGATCCGGCCAACGCCAGCAACGTCAGAATGATTACCGTCCACTGTTTTCCGCCGGAACCCAGAATGTCAAAGACAAACTTCTCAAATTTTTTCATGCCTGGGTACCTCCTTCACCCTTCTCTTTCTGCCAATGGTGATGGTGATGGTGCATATGCGGTTTCTTCAGCAACAGACGCCCCAGATAGGGGGTAAAGATATACGCCACGATCAAAGAGGCCACCAGTGCCACAGGCACATTGGCCGGAATCGGTTTCATGAACTGTCCCATCATGCCGCCGACAAACGCCATCGGCACCATCGTCAGGATAATGGCGAAGGTCGCGATGTTGGTCGGCGCACCGATCTCGTCGGTCGCCTCCACCAGAATCTCGTCCATCTCTTTGTCCACCGCGTCGTGCGCATGCAGATGGCGGTGAATGTTTTCAATCACGATAATCGCCGCATCCACCAGAAGCCCCAAAGAGAGCAGGAACGCAAAAAGCGTGATCCGGTTGATCGTCTGGCCGCTGATATAGGCGATAAAGAGGGTAATCGCCAAAATCGCCGGCACGGTAAAGGTGACAATCACCGACTCTTTCCAACCAAGGAAGAAGATAAGCATGATGAAAATAATGAAAATGGTGATGAGAATATGGTCGACCAGCTCATTGACCGCGTCGTTGGCCCGCTTGCCGTAATCACGCGTAATGACGTAACCGATCCCCATCTTCTCCAGTTTGGGTCGGTACTGTTCCATTTTTTCTTTGACCTCGTTGGCGATCACAACCGCGTTGGCGCCCGCCAGTTTGCCCAATGTGAGCGTCACGCCGTTCTCCAGCGGGGTGAACTTGTCACCCTTGTGCTGGGTCAGCTGCACGCTTTTGAAATTCTGAATATCGGTACCGTCGGTCACTTTGGCCACGTTTTTCAGATAGATCGGCGACCCCATATACTGGGCGACGATCAGGTTTTCCACGTCCCGGATACTTTCAATGGCGTTTTTGACACCGAAAATCACCAGCTTGTTCTCTTTGGTGCGGCCTTTTACGTCAGGTACATCCACGGCCAGCGCTTTGAGCGCCTGGACAATCTGCCCCATGGAGAGGTGGTAACCCGCCAGTTTTCCCAGGTCCACCTCTATATTGTACTGCTCTTTCTTGGCCCCTTTGATCTCCGTTTTGGAGACATTCTCGATGCGGTTGAGATCCTGCTGAATCTCCCGAACCACCTTGAAAAGACGGATGTCATCGATTTTGGAAGGATCCTTCTTGTAAAAGGTAATGCCGACAATCGGAATATCGATATCCACGTCAAAGGGCTTGATCAGGGGACGCATCGCCCCTTTGGGCAACTCGTCAAGGTGCTGATAGACCTTGTCGTAAAGATTCTGGTTGGCCGCCTGGCGATCCTCGCCGATATAGTACATCACGTTGACCACACCCACGTTGTCCATGGCGATCCCGTAGATGTGCTCAATACCTTTGATCTCCCGCAAACGCCTTTCCAGAGGATTGACAATGATGTTTTCCACCTCGCGCGGCGACGCGCCGGGCAGCGGCACGATGATCGTCCCGCCCGATACGGAGATCTGCGGATCCTCCTCCCGGGGCATCACTTCCAGTGAAATATAACCGATAATCAGGAGAAACGCTCCCAATATCGGTGTCAGGGGATTATGCAGGAATCCCCTGGCCAGTTTTCCCGCAATATCCCGCACCTGATAGGTTGACTTGTGCATCGTTGGCCCTTTCTATTTCGTAACCGTAACCTGGGCGTACATACCCGGATAGACCGGCTTGCCTTTGTAATCGAAAGAGACTTTCATCCTGAACTGGTGGGTCATCGGGTTGGAGCTGGGAATGATGGCGAACACCTCACCCTCGCTCTCGTAACCGATCGAAGGAATCTCCACTTTCACTTTTTGTCCCACTTTGACATTGACAAGATCGCTTTCGGAGATCTCCGTCATGATTTTCAAACGACTCAGGTCGGTCAGAACGATGGCGGGCATACCCGGAATGGCCATCTCACCCGCATTGATCCGTTTTTGCACCACTACCGCGTCATTGGGGGCACGTACATCCAGATATTTATACTGGTTCTCCACCTCTTTGAGTTTGGCTCTGGCCTGGGCCACCTGTTTCTGCGCAATCTCGATCATCGCCTTGGTGTTTTTGGCCGCAAGCTGCAGGTTCTCCAGTTCGAATTTACTCACCATCCCTTTTTTGAAAAGGCGCTCATGACGCGCCAGGTTGGTCAGGATGTTGTTGTACTGGTTGCGGTTCATCTGAAGCGCCAGTTCCGCCTGGGAAATGGCCAGTTCAACCTGCGATTTGGCGCTGTCGATCTCTTTGGAGTCGATGGTATAAAGAAGCTGACCTTTTTTAACCCGCTCCCCTTCCGTAACATAGACGTTCTTGACAAACCCCATATAACGGCTGGTCATCATCTTCTGGTTGTCCGACACCACGCTGCCCGTCAAAATCAGATCGCCGGCGTTAAGTACCATCGCCGCCAGCGCAATCAGAAACGCGAACTTTTTCATTGGATTCCTTTGTTTATGATATTTTCCAGTTCAAAGACCGTGTTGTTCCGTTCAAAGCGTGTCTTGACCAGGGCCAGGACCGCCTGAATCTCTTCACTGTTTTTGATCAGCACGTCGTTAATGGACATCAGCCCCTCTTTGTAACGGCTGTAGTAGTTCTCATAGACCCGTTTGGTAAACTTGACTTTCTCCCGCAAGGAAGCAATGTCATACTCCTTGCTCTTGATGGAGGTAATAATTTTGTCGATCTGCAGGGCGATCCCTTTTTTGGCCAGATCGACCTGATGGTGCATCTTCATGCTCTGAATCTTGGCCTTCTCATACTTCGATTTGTCGATAAATCCGTTGAAAATGTTCCACTTCAACTGCACACCGAAGGTATAGGCATCCTTGTCGGTAAAATCGTTCATAAACGTATTGTCGGCACTGCCGTACTCTGCAAAAGCCCCCACCTGCGGCAGGAAGTTCGCTCTCTCCACATCCACCGCCAGATCCGTCACTTCCAGACCCATATGGGCTTTTTGGATATCGATGTTTCTCGCCAGCATCTGATCTTTGGACATTTTGGGCATCGGGACGTCGTTATCGAGCGTCACCACGGAGCGAACGGTGTCGTCAACCAGGAACGAGAGGTATTGATAGGCCAGGTCTCTGTTGAGTTTGGCCTGGTTGATCATCCGCAACACATCCGCTTTTTTCGTCTTCACCTGCAACAGGTCGATATCCAGGGCGTATCCCTCTTCCACCATGTTTTTGACGGTCTCTTCAAGCTCTTCGATATTGTGAAGAATCCTGTTCAGATTCTTGATGAAACTCTCTACCAACGAAATGTTGTAGAACGTTTTCCGTGTTTCGAAAAGCTTCTGGTTCAACACCTTTTGACGGTCGAGCCGGCTCATCTGTGTCATTTTCTCGGTAATCTGACCGTAACGCATCAGTTTACCGCCCACATACAGCGGTACCTGATACTGGATCTTCTCCTGGAAATGGTTTCTTGCCCCCGGATAGTTCAGATCTTCAGGCGCCATGTCCAGCATCTGATTGGCCATGGCAGGATTGGCCATCATCTGTGAAAACGTGCCGAAATCTCCGCCCGACATCTGCATCGCCTGGCCGATGCCTCCCAGAAAATCGGAAAAGCCGAAATCCCGGAACGTCGCTTCCCGGCTCTGCAGCTTGAACCCGAACACGTTACCGGCGTCATTGGAACGCAACGCGTTCATCACCAGATCGAGACGGCCAAAGTTGTAGCCTACCGCCTCACGGTGCTCCATTTGACGCATCTGCACATCTTTTTCGGCCACTTTGACTTCCAGGTTGTTCTCCCTAACAAGCTCAAGCGCGTGTTCAAGCGTCAGGTTCTCCTGCATCGCCATAAGGGGCAGACTGCACAGTGCTGCCCAAACAACTTTTTTCATCCCTGCTCCTTTGTGACTTGGGATCCTAAAACCCGGTATTCTATAAAAATTTTGTTTAAATATCGAAAAAAACCATCAATTTACAAGATAACGTATTTCACATAGACCGAAGCCTCCAGGGCATCGAGCTCACGCAACACTTCCTC